>DATFWQ010000207.1:0-10103 GCA_035259145.1 Candidatus Dormiibacterota bacterium
GGCAGTGCGTCCGGGCTGAAGAACCTCGCCTCCAGCACCTCGCGCTCGTCGAGCTTGAAGGTGCCGCCGGCCAGCCGGGCCGTGAACACGACCTCGATCCGCAGCCTGTACCCGCTGACGACCTGCAGCAGCCGTACGTCCTCGACGCGATAGCCGGTCTCCTCACGCAGCTCACGCGCGAGCGCGTCGGCGAGGGTCTCTCGCCGGTGCGCGTAGCCGCCGGGCAGGCCCCAGGAGCCCTCCGGCCAGAAGCGGTGCCGAAGCAGCAGCACGCGGCCGCGCTCGTCGAAGACGACGCCGGCTACGCCAACCATGAACTTGGCCTGGGTAAGCCACACCAGCCGCCACTGATACCGCGGGGCGAGGCGGTGCCAGAGCATCGAGAGCAGCCGCACGGCTGGCCCGGTCACTTCATGTCGATAATGGCTGACAGTGCGGCACCCACAGTTTCCCTACCTCTTCTCGCCGCTGCGCGTTGGCTCGATCACCCTCCCCAACCGCATCGTTTTCTCAGCGCATCTGACCAACCTGGCGCAGGCCAACCGGCCAGGACCCGACCTGGTCGCGTATTACGAGGAGCGCGCCCGGGGCGGTGCCGGGCTGATCATCACCGAGGAGCAGTCGGTCCATCCGACCGATCATGCCTACGAGCGGCTCATCAGGGCCTACGACGACTCGGTGATCCCCGACTACGAGGAGCTGACGCTGCGCATTCACGCCCACGGCACCCCGGTGGTGGCCCAGATCAACCACAACGGCGGTCAGGCCTCCTCGATATACACCCGCCTGCCCGTCTGGGCGCCGAGCCCTGTCGCCGATCCACTCTTCCGTGAGGTGCCCAAGGAGATGGAGCCGGCAGACATCGCCGCCGTCGTCGCGGCGTACGCGCGCGTGGCACGCCACGTCCAGGCAGGCGGCTTCGACGGGGCGGAGCTGCAGGCTTCGCACAGCTCGCTGCTGCGCCAGTTCCTCTCGCCATACGCCAACCGCCGCAGCGACGGCTATGGCGGCAGCGTCGACAAGCGGGCACGCATCGTCCGGGAAGTCGTCGAAGCGGTCCGCTCCGTGGTCGGCCGCGACTTCGTGCTCGGCATCCGGATACCCGGCGACGAGTTCATCGATGGCGGCTTGACGCTGGAGCACTCGCTCGAGACGGTCCGCATCCTCACCCGGGATGGCCTGCTGGACTACTTCAACACCTCGCTGGGCACGGCAACTCACACGCTGTTCATGGTCGAGGGCTCGATGCACGTGCCGCCCGGCTACCAGCTCTACACCGCCGCGGCTCTGCGCGAGGTTACCGACCTGCCGGTGGTGGGTGTGGGCCGGATCAAGGACCCCGTCCAGGCCGAGCAGGTGCTGCGGAGCGGCGTCTGCGATCTCATCGGCATGGTGCGCCAGCAGATCGCCGAGCCGGAGACCGCCCGCAAAGCGCGCGAAGGGCGGCAGGAGGAGATCCGGCTCTGTATCTCCTGCAACCAGGACTGCATCGGCCGCGAGGGCCTGAATCTCGAGATCGGCTGCATCGAGAACCCGGCGACCGGCCACGAGCGCGAGTTCCCCCTGCGCACCCCCAGGCCACGAGGCAGGCGCCGCAGGGTGATGGTGGTGGGCGGTGGCCCGGCCGGCATGCAGTGCTCAGTGACCGCCGCCAGGCGTGGCTGCGAAGTGACGTTGTGCGAGGCGGAGGCGGAGCTGGGGGGCCAGGTCCGGCTGGCCACCCGGGTGCCCAACCGCGCCGAGTTCGGTGACCTGGCGCGGAACCTCGAGGGCGAGCTGCGCCGGCAGCGGGTGGACGTCCGGTTGGGCAGTCACGTCACTGCCGAGCGGGTGGTGGCCGAGGGCTGGGACGCGGTTGTGTGCTGCACCGGCGCCGGCCCTGACAGGCCTGCCCCGCACGTCCTGACCGTCTGGGACGTCATGCGCGGCGCTGCGGTGGGCGAGCGGGTGGCGCTGGTCGATCTCGTGGGCTTTCACCAGGCGACCAGCACCGCGGAGTGGCTGGCGCAGCGCGGTCACCGGGTCGAGCTGCTGACGCCGGCCCTGACCGCTGGACAGGACCTCGGCCTGACCCTCGATCTGGAAAACTGGCACAGGCGAGTCCTGGCACTCGGCGTGAGAATCTTCACCAGCGTGGCTCCGCTTGGTTACGAACAGGACACCGTGCACGCCGTTGAGGCCTACTCCGGCCGGATGGTCGAGTTCGGGCCGTACGACTCGGTGGTGGTCGCCAACCACGGCCGGGCCCACGATCAGCTCTATTTCGAGCTCAAGGGGAGCGTCGAGGTGCACCGGGCCGGTGACTGCGTCGTCCCCCGGCGTGCGGGAGACGCGATCAACGAGGGCCACCGGGTGGGGCTGGCGCTGTGAGAGCGGTCATCGCCTGGGTGGAAGGCGACCCCGAGATCATGGGCGACGCCGCAGACCTGGCCGAGGCGCTCGGCGTTCCCGCCTGGGGTGTGGCGGCGGGGACTGATCCAGCCGCACTGGCGGCCGCCGGATCTGAGCGCATCTTCATGATCGACGGCCCGTACGACGCCACAATCCACTCGGCCGCGATCGCATCGATATGCGTAACGCCGCTGGTGATGCTGCTGCCAGGGTCCGCCAATGGCTCTGATCTCGCGCCCAGGCTGGCGGCCCGCCTGGGCGCGGCCTGCCTGCTGGACTGCGCCTGGCTCCGGCCGGCGCCGGACGGCCTGCAGGCGGCTCGCTGGGCGCACGACGACCGCGCCCTGGAGCGCTGGCAGGTGCCCGAGGGGGCGACGCTCGTCGCCACGCTCAGGCCCAGGTCACGAGGGGCGCCGCGGCCCCGGCGCCGCCAGCCTCGGATCGAACGGCTGCAGGTGGGAGGGAAGGCGCCTGGCAGCCGCCTGCTGCGCAACCTGCCGGCCGACCCGCGCTCGGTCGGCGTGGCCGACGCCGACAGAATCGTAGCTGCTGGCCTCGGCATCGGCTCGCCGGATTTGCTGCCGGCCGTGCAGAATCTCGCCGACCTCCTTGGTGCCGCGCTCGGGGCGAGCCGCCCGCTGGCCGACCGCGGCTGGGTGCCGTTCCACAGGCAGATCGGCACAACGGGCCAGCAGGTGTCGCCCGGGCTCTACGTCGCGATCGGCGTCTCGGGCGCGACCCAGCACATGGCGGGCATCGGCGAGGCCGAAACGGTGGTAGCCATCAACACGGATCCGGGCTGCCCGATGATGGCTCGCGCCAACCTGGCTGCGGTCGGCGACGCGGCAGAGGTCGTGCCCGCGCTGCAGCGCAAGCTGCGGCAGCTCCATGGAGCCCAGGCGTGAGCGGCCCGGCGTACGACGTGATCGTCGTCGGCGCCGGACCTGCGGGCAGCGCCGCGGCCCTGGTCGCCGCCCAGGCGGGCAGCCGGGTGCTGCTCATCGAGCGCGGAGAGTACGCGGGCAGCAAGAACGTGTCCGGCGCTGCGTTCTACGCGCCGCAGGTACTGGAGGCGCTCCTGCCCGACTTCTGGCGTTCCGCGCCGGTCGAGAGGCACCTCATCCGCCGGGTCATCAGCTTTGTCTCCCCTGAGTCTTCGGTCTCGGTGGACTTTGCCACGGCCAGGTGGGACCACCCGCCTTACAACGGCTTCACCGTGCTGCGCCCGCGGTTCGACCGCTGGCTGGCCGATCAGGCTGTTGCGGCGGGTGCCACGCTCTTGCCGGAGACGGTCGTGGACGGCCTGATGCGGGACGGCGCCGGTCAGGTCGTCGGGGTGATGACCCGCAGGCCGGACGGAGACATCGAGGCGGGGGTGGTCGTCGCCGCCGACGGGGTCAACTCGTTCCTGGCAAAAGAGGCGGGGCTGCGGGGTGAGCTGCGACCGGACGAGGTTTCCCTGGGAGTGAAGGAGGTGATCGCGCTCGACCGCCGCACGATCGAGGAGCGCTTCGCCCTGACCGGCGACGAAGGCGCGACGCACGACTACGTCGGCTCCATCACGGAGGGCGTCAAGGGGGGCGGCTTCCTCTACACCAACCGCGAGAGCCTCTCACTGGGCGTAATCGTCCAGATCGCATCTCTGGCCGAACACCAGACGCGCGCGTACGACCTGATCGAGCGGTTCAAGGCGCATCCCTCGGTGGCACCTCTGGTCCGCGGTGGCCGCCTGGTCGAATACTCGGCGCACATGGTGCCCGAGGCGGGGTTTTCCAGGCTGTCAAAGCTATATGGGCCCGGAATCCTGGTAGCCGGCGATGCGGCGGGCCTCTGCCTCGCAACCGGTTTGTACCTCGAAGGCATCAACTTCGCCATCGCCTCGGGCGTGGCGGCGGGAGAGACCGCGGCCGAAGCTGCGGCGTCCGGTCAGGCGACCCCGGCCGCGCTCAAGGCCTATCGGAGCCGGCTGGAGCAGAGCTTCGTCCTGCGTGACTTCCGTCGCTTCCGTAGAGCGCCGGCCTTCGTGACGTCGGAGCGATTTCAGAACGTCTACCCGGCACTGGTGACTTCGCTGGCGGAAAGGGCGCTGGCGTCTCGGGGCCAACCCCGCTCGAAGCTGATGGCCCTGGCTCTTGAGGAGCTCCGCCGGGCGGGTGTGCCGGCCTGGGGGGCGATGCGCGACCTGTGGAGGGGAGGCCGGGCCTTCGGATGGTGAGAGCTCCGAGCACGACGCTGCAGGAGAAGCTGGCCACGGTCCGCTTCCGGCCGGATCCGGAGCCGCACATCGTCGTCAATGGAGAGCTTTGCCGGGAGTGCACCTTGCACGCCTGCGTCTATGCGTGCCCCGCCAACCTGTTCAGCCTGCTGTCCGACGGTTCCATCTCCTTCAGCCACGAGCAGTGCTTCGAGTGCGGCACCTGCTACGTGGCCTGCAATCGGGAAGGGGCTATCAGCTGGCGATACCCGGCCGGCGGCCACGGTGTGTCCTTCCGGGACGCATGATGAAGGTCGCGGTGCTGGTCGAGCAGGTGTGGGATCCAGTCTCGATCGAGCTGGACGCAGTCAGCGGAGCGATCGACTGGTCGCGTGCGGTGGCGGTTTCTGGGCCGGGCTCCCTGGAGGCCGTCGAGCTCGGGCTGAGCCTCGGCGACGTGAGTGCATATGGCCTTGGAGTCGACTCCGTAGAGGACCTGCTGCGCCTCTGCCTGGCGCTGGGTGCCGGCCGAGCGGTCGAGGCGCCGGACGTCTACGCCATAGCGGAGGCGATCCGCCGGGAGCCCCTGGACCTGGTGCTGGTCCCCAATAGGTCCGGCGATCAGAGCGCCAGCCGGTTGGGGCCAACGCTGGCCGGCCTCCTGGACGTGCCGCAAGCGACCGGCGTCGAAGCCGTGCGGCTGGCCGGGGCGGAGGCGGTGGTCATGCGGCGTCTCGACCACGGCGAGCGCGAGGAGCTGGCTCTGCTCATGCCGGCGGTGATTGCGGTGGAGCCGGACATCGCCCGGCCCCGGGTCGCCACCCCGGCCGCGCTGATCGCCGCCCAGAATGTGGAGATCCCAGCGCTGGCCGCCTCGAAGCTGGTCCCTCGCCTGAGTTTCCTGGGCGTCGAGCCACCGCGCCCCGCGCCGCCCCGGATGCCTGCGCCAGACGCCGGCCTGCCCGCCGAGGCGCGCATGGCGGCGGTCGTGGCCGCGGCTGCCGCCGCGCCCCACCGCGAGCTGGTGTCCGGCTCCGCCGAGGAGGTCGCCGAGCGGATCGTGCAGGTGCTGGAGGAGCGGGGATACGCCTGATGCGGTTCGGCGGCCGGTTGCTTTCAGCTGGGCGCGGGCCGTATCGGGCGCGGGTGCAGGTTCAGGGGGATTATCGTGGCTGTCGGTCCAGCGTCGGGCGCGAAGACGCATTCAGGGTCCGGGTCGTCAAGCGCCACCCCCGTGAAGTGCTTGACCGCCATGCACCCTCCGTGGCAGCGGCCGAAGGCGCCGCACGTCCGGCACTGGCCGTCTACCTCCCAGCCTCTGAGGCGGTCGAAGAGCGGTGACCCCGCCCAGATTGCGGCGAACGACGACTTGCGGACGTTGCCGGCCCTGAACTCGTCCGCAAGCACGAACGGGCAGGCGTAGACGTCCCCGCGGGGATCCACGCAGCAGACTATCCGCCCCGCCCCGCACATGTTCAGGCCATCGAGCGGCGCGCCGAGCGCCGACAGGTGGAAGAACGAGTCGCCTGTCAGTACGTCCCGGTGGGCTCGCAGCCAGCCGTAGAGCCGCCGGTTCTGCTCCTGCGTCAGCTTCAAAGCGTCCCACACGGCGCGGCCGCGGCCCGAAGGCCGAAGCCGGGTCACCCTGAGCTGGCCCCCCATGCCTGTGACCGACGCGTGGAGCGCGTCCAGCTGCTCGAAGCTGCGACGGGTCACCACATGGTTGACCTTGAACGTGAAGCCTTCGGCAGCCAGCAGCTCCATCGCTCGCCAGGCCCGGCTGAACGAGCCACGGCCGCGGATGGCGTCGTTCACCTCGGACGACGCGCCGTCGACCGAGATCTGGACGTCCAGGTAGTCGGTCGTGGAGATCCAGCGCGCGGCGGCGGCATCGACCAGCGTGCCGTTGGTGCTGAACTTGACGCCGATTCGTCGAGCGATGGCGTACTCCATCAGCTCGAAGAAATCCGGCCGGGTCATCGGCTCGCCTCCCCCGACGTTGATGTAGAAGACCTTCATCGCCGCCCACTCGTCCAGCAGGGCCTTGGCCTCTGCCGTATTCAGCTCGTCTGTCGCGCGCCTGCCCGATGAGGAGAGGCAGTGCACGCAGAGCAGGTTGCACGCGTAGGTCATCTCCCAGGTCAGGCAGATCGGAGCGTTCAGGCCTCGATGGAGCAACTCATACGACGACATGCACTACTCCGCGGCGTCTGAGGCCTTCGAGAACCGTCATCAGGCGTGGG
The DNA here is from genome assembly GCA_035259145.1 of Candidatus Dormiibacterota bacterium. GTDB lineage: Bacteria > Chloroflexota > Dormibacteria > Dormibacterales > Dormibacteraceae > CF-161. The sequence goes on from DATFWQ010000207.1 coordinate 6,829, forward strand.
AGCGCATCCTTTTGCAGCACGCCGCCGGCCGTCAGCTCGTCTGCGATCTCACCCAGGGGCCGGGAGCCACGCGACTCTACGAACGGCAGCAGTCGCTTGTCGATGAAGAAGAGCTGCCGGTCGCGGTAGCTGTAGCCCAGGGCCCCGAAGGCTTCAGGGCGCAGCGACACGGCGTCGTCGAGCCGGATGCGGTCGCTTCGCTTCAATCAGATGAGCTTGGGATCAGTAGACCCCGCACATGCCGTCGATTGTGATCTCACGGACCAGGAGCTCGCCGAGCTCCTCGTCGCTCATCTCGGCGCCGAAGTCCTCCTCAGCCTCGGACAGCGAGGACTCGGGTGGGGACGGTGGATCGCTGACGGGAGAGTCGGGAACGCTCACGCCGTCAGTTTAAGGGCCCGATAGGCTGCCGGCCCTGTAGCCTCGCGTGCATGGCAGTGCGAGCGGTGGTCTTCGACTGGGGCGGCACGCTGACGCCGTTTCACACAATCGATCTGGCCGACCTGTGGGCCGTCGCCGCCCGCATCCTCGCGCCCGACCGTCAGGCCGAGCTGACCGAAGCGCTGGTGGCGGTGGAGAGCGAGTTCTGGCAGCGAGTCCGGCGCGACGGCGGCCTTGTCAGCACGACCCTGGACGACGTGGTCGCCCTGGCCGCGGAACGCACCGGCGTCCGTCTCGAGGCCGTGCTCCGCGACCAGGCGCTGGAGGCACACCTGGAGGCCTGGACGCCTCACACCTACACGGACCCGGACGCCGAGCCCCTGCTGCGCGCGCTGCACCAGCGCGGTGTGCGCACGGGCCTGCTCTCGAACACCCACTGGCCGCGCGAGTGGCATGAGCGCATCCTGGCCCGTGACCGGGTCCTCGACCTCATCGACGTCCGCGTCTATACGAGTGAGCTGGCCCACACCAAGCCGCACGCAGAGGCCTTTCGAGCGGTGCTGGGACCCCTGGGCGTGGCGCCGGCCGACGCGGTAATGGTCGGCGACCGGCCCGTGGATGACATCGGGGGCGCCAAGGCTCTCGGCATGCGCGCCGTGCTGCTCCCGAATGACCAGGTGCCGCAGGGTGTGGCTCCGGACGCGACCATATCCTCACTCTCCGAGCTGCTGCCAATCCTGGACCCGTGGCTGGCCTGACCGGACTGGCGCGTCGCGTCGCCATGGTGACCGGTGCCGGGCGGGGCCAGGGGCGCGCTCAGGCTGTCGCGCTGGCGCAGGCGGGGGCGGACATCGTCGCCTGCGATCTCTGCCACGACCAGCCTACGGTCCCATACCGGCTCAGCGCGCGCGAGGACCTGGAGGAGACGGCGCGGCTGGTGCGGGAGGCCGGCCGCCGCTGCCTGGTGCGGGAGGCGGACGCCGCCAGCGTCGAGCAGATGGAGGCGGTTGCCGCCGCGGCGTCGCAGCTGGGTGGACTCGACGTCATCTGCGCCAACGCCGGCGTTATCAACTTCGGAAGGGCCTGGGCGCTGAGTGAGGCGCAGTGGGACCAGGTGATTGGGACCAACCTCAAAGGAGCCTGGGCGACGTGTCGAGCCGCGATTCCGGGAATGATCGAGCGTGACCAGGGAGGGAGCATCATCCTTATCGGCTCCGCCGCATCCCTGCGCGGCTACCCTGGCATCTCGCACTACGCCGCAGCCAAGCACGGGCTTGTCGGCCTCATGCGCTCGCTGGCGATCGAGCTGGCGCCGCACCGCGTCCGCGTCAACTGCGTGCTTCCCGGAGGCGTGAGCACCCTCATGGGCACCACCGAAGCGATGCATGCGTGGCTGCAGGCTGAGCCGGACGCGTCACGCGCGCTGGCCCCGCTCCTGCCGGTCGACCTCGTCGAGCCCGAGGACGTGGCCGCGGCCGTGGTCTGGCTGGCTTCGGATGCTGCCCGCCTCGTGACTGGCGTCGCCGTGCCCGTAGACGCCGGCGTGCAGCTCCGCTGACGGTCGCGTGGCGGGTCAGCCGTCCTTTACTCGGAGCCTAACCCCGGCTTAACACGGCGAGCATATCGTTCGCACGGGATGGGCCGGATCTACCTCGTGCGCGAGGCGGACGCTGGTGGCCGGCTGTCCTGGCCGGGACCAGACCGTCTGCGGCCGCTGACGAGCCGGGGCTGGAGCCAGGCACAGGACCTGGCCCTTCGCCTGGACGGCAGCGTCATCGATCGAATCGTCGCCAGTCCATGGCTGCGCTGCCAGCAGACCGTGCTGCCGCTGGCGGAGCGGCGAAGCCTTCCGATCGAATCCGAGCCAGCCCTCGGCGTCATCGCGTCGGTTGACAGAGCCATGGCGCTTATCGCGGCGGCACAGGAAGCCACTGTCTACTGCGGCCATCCTGAACTGCTGTATGCGATCGTGGAGCGGCTTCGCCTCGCAGGCGAGAAGGTGCGGCCGCTCTGTGCCCTGGCCTGGGCCGCCCTGACTCCGCCGGCAGCCGCGGTCGCACTCCCCTGAGCACGCCGGCGCAACCCGCGGGCGTCGACGGAGGTGGTTTCATGAACGTTCGTGAAACTGCTGATAGAGATCCTGCTGGCGATCTTTCTGCATCCAATCGCGTTCGTGCTCTGCCTGATCAACATCCTCGGCCGCAGCGACCTGACCGCACTGCAGAAGCTGGTCTGGGCGATCGTGACCTTCGTCTGGGGCGTCGGCCCCATCCTGTACGTGCTGGTCGGTGGCGGGGAGATGTGGTGACGCCATAAACGAAAGGGCCGCCTCTGGGGCGGCCCTTGCAGCGCGACCTAGTAGTCGTTACTTGCTGCTGGACTGAAGCTCGGGCGTCTTCGCCGCGCCGATCGGGATCTTGACGGCGTTGCTGCTCTGGGCGTACTTGACATCGACCGTCAGCATGCCGTCCTCGAACTTGGTCGCGATGTCCTCGGCCTTGACCTCGGGCGGCAGGACCAGCCGGCGCATGTAGCTGCCGCTGTAGACCTCACGGTGCAGGTACTGGCCCCGCTCGGTCTTCTTCTCCTCGGACCGCTTGGCGCCGATGGTCAGCGTGCCCTGATCCAGGGTTATCTCGATGTCGTCTGCCCGGAAGCCCGGGAGAGCGGCCTCGATCCGGTAGCCGTCATCGGTGCGCTGGACGTCCAGTGGGGCCCAAAGCCGCTCCGGTGAGCTCCAACCGTTGAAGACGCTCGGCAGGCTCGAGAACCGGACAAATGGGCTCAAGCGACTGAGCACCATTTTCGAATCACCTCCTTGTTTGGCAATTGCCATTGACTTTCATCAATGGATTACCCCCAGGGGGCGGCCGTCCAAACGTTCTACCGGCACC
>DATFWQ010000208.1:0-9391 GCA_035259145.1 Candidatus Dormiibacterota bacterium
CCGGCCTGTATGGCGGCGCCGACGGCGACCACCTCGTCCGGGTTGACGCCTTTGTGCGGCTCCTTGCCCCCGGTCAGCTCCTTGACCAGCTGCTGGATGGCCGGCATCCGGGTGGCGCCACCCACCAGCACGACCTCGTTGATCTGCTGCGGGGTCACCTCGGCGTCCTTCAAGGCCGCCATGAAGGGCGCGCGGCAGCGCTCGGTCAGGTCCTTCGTCAGCGCCTCGAACCTGGCCCGGGTAAGCGCCATCTCCAGGTGCTTGGGGCCGGTCTGGTCAGCGGTGATGAAGGGCAGGTTGATCGTGGTCTCCAGCCGAGTCGAGAGCTCGATCTTGGCCCGCTCGGCGGCCTCCGTCAGTCGCTGCAGCGCCTGGCGGTCGGCCTTCAGGTCGATGCCGTTCTGCTTTTTGAACTCCTCGGCCAGCCAGTCCACGATCCGGCGGTCGTAGTCGTCGCCGCCTAGGTGGGTGTCGCCGTTGGTCGCCTTGACCTCGAAGACGCCGTCGCCGACGTCCAGGATCGAGACGTCGAAGGTGCCGCCGCCGAGGTCGAAGACCAGGATGGTCTCGTTCTCCTTCTTGTCGAGGCCGTAGGCCAGCGACGCCGCCGTCGGCTCGTTGATGATCCGGAGCACGTTGAGGCCGGCGATCTGGCCCGCGTTCTTTGTCGCCTGGCGCTGCGAGTCGTTGAAGTAGGCCGGCACCGTGATGACGGCGTCGGTGACCTTCTCGCCCAGGTAGGCTTCGGCGTCGGCCCTGAGCTTCTGAAGGATCATCGCCGAGATCTCCTCGGGCGTGAACTCTTTGCCGGTGGCCGGCACCTCGACCACCACCCGGTCCTCCTTGCCCGGCTTGACCTTGAAGGGAACGATCTTCCGTTCAGATTCCACCTCGGCGAACCGCCGGCCCATGAAGCGCTTGATCGAGTAGACGGTGTTTTCCGGGTTGACGGCCGCCTGACGGCGAGCGAGCTGACCCACGAGGCGCTCCCCGGACTTCGTGAAGGCGACCACAGAGGGCGTGGTCCGCGACCCCTCTGAATTGGCGATGACCACTGGCTCTCCGGCCTCGATGACCGCGATCACGGAGTTGGTCGTTCCAAGGTCGATTCCAACTGTTTTTGGCATCTCATTTCCTCCTCAGGCGGCTGAGTTTGCCTGCCTGCTGGTTGCCCTCGAGCAAGCCGAGGGCATTGATTGCCCCTACCGCTGAGCCTGCGCCTGCTGGAGGGCCTCGATTCTGTCGAGCAGGCGGAGGATGATGGCCACCGCGTCGAGGGACAACCCGAGATCCCGGCGCAGACGCCGCGCGCGCCGCAGCCTCCGCATCAAGGTGGCCTCCGCATGCCCGCGCCCGACCAGCAGGACGTCGAGGTCGACGAAGTGGCGGATCTCGGTCCGTGTGAGCCCGGTGGACCTGGCAAGCTGGCGCAGCAGGTCGTTCTCAGGCACCATGGTGGACTTCCTTATGCCGCAGCTTCCTGGCCAGCTCCTGAGCTTCGGGTGTGAGCGGGATTGGCAGACGGACGTCCACCTCGGCGTAGAGGTCGCCATGGCCGTCACTCCGGAGCCGAGGCATGCCGAGGCCCCGGAGCCGGAGCCGGGTGCCGTTCTGGGTCTCGGGAGGCACCTTGAGCGATACCCCGCTCCCCTTCAGCGTCGGCACCATAACCTCACCTCCGAGAAGGGCCACGTCGAGCGGCACCGCTACTCGGAGGAACAGATCGTCACCCTCGCGACGGAACGTCGGATGCGGCCTCAAATGCACACGCACGAAGAGGTCCCCAGGCCGGCCCCCGTCCTTGCCCGCCGTACCCTGGCCGGCGACCCGAACCCGTGCCCCATCTCTGATGCCAGGGGGAACCTGCACCTCCACCCGACGGCTTCCCTGTGGGGTCTGCAGCTCCACCGTACGCGCTGTGCCGCGATACGCCTCTTCCAGCGTGAGCGTGGTCTCAGTTTCGACATCCTGGCCTGGGAAGGTTCCGACGCCAAAGTCGCGGGCCTGGCGGCCTCCCGAGCTCTGTCCGTAGAGATCGTGGAAGAAACCGGAAAACGGGCTGTCCGATCCGAAGAGATCCTCCAGATCCTCGGGACTGACCGTGCGGTACTCAACGCGGCCCCCTCCGAAGGGCGCCCCGGCGGGCCTGCCAGCCGCCTCCCAGGCCTCGTAATGCTCCCAGTTTGGCCCGAGCTGGTCGTACTTCTTGCGCTTTTCGGGATCGCCGAGAACCTCGTGGGCCTCGTTGATCTGCTTGAACTGGTCAGCCGAACCTGGATCGTCTGGATTGACGTCAGGGTGGTGCTTGCGGGCCAGCTTCCGGAAGGCGGCCTTGATCTCCTTCTGGCTAGCTGTACGTGGCACGCCCAACACCTCGTAGTAGTCACGGATCCGGCTGGCCATCTCCCGACTGCTGGGTCAGTCTATCACTATATCTGAGCTTCCAACGGATCCTTTACGCACTTGACAGGACTATTTTTACTGATCGTCTACTGTCGCAACCAATTAGACTCACAATATCGGTCCATATGCCGGCAGCCTCGGCTGAGGCGTGCCGGCTGAGCGTGCAAGCTATCAATCACAACGAAACGCGAATCAGGAGGTGTCAGGGCTGCTGACGGGGTAGCCGCCCTCCAACGTGAAACACAATCGGAGCAGGACAGCGAATGCGCTCCGCGTTCGGCGGAGGCGCGTGTTCCTGCATTCCTGAGACATTGCCCAAGGAGGTGAGCAAGTCTTGACGTTAGCCCGCTGGAGCCCAACGAGCGAGCTCACGAACCTGCACACCGCGATGGACCGTCTGTTCAGCGACCTTTTCGGGGAGCCCATGCGCAGCCCCCTTACAGCAGAGATGGGTCGGGCCGGAGCGCCCACATACCACCTCCCGGTCGACATCGCTGAGGTCGATAACGGCTACCGGATCCAGGCTCCCGTGCCTGGCTTCAAGCCTGAAGACGTGGAGGTGACATTCTCAGACGGCGTCCTCACGATCAACGCCAAACGTTCGGAGGATAAAAGCCGTCAGGAGGGGAACTACCTGCGCCGCGAGGTGGCCTTCGGCAACTTCCAGCGCCACATCACGCTACCCGGCGACGTGCGAGCCGACGAGATAAAAGCCAGATTCGACAACGGCATTCTGACCCTGGAGGTGCCGAGGGCGCCGAAGCCGAAGCCGATGCGGATCCCGATTCAGCCCGGCGAGCGAGCCAAGCAGCTGACCGGCGCCGGCTCCAAGAGCCGCTGACGACCACGACGGAGGAGGCCGCCCCGGCGGCCTCCTGCTTCGACGACCACGCTCCGCGGTCGCACGGCCATGTGGGGTCGTCAGACTGACCCGAAAGATCACCAGGCCAGGCTACGAAACCGCCCCCTGCACCGAGCTGCCGATCAGATCCTCGAGCAGCTGCGCGTACTGCATGAGGTGGCGCGGCCCCAAGAAGTAGTTGCGCACCTGTTCTCGTGCAGCCTCGCCGATCTTCCTGGCCCGCGCCGGGTCCTCGAGCAGGCTCATCACGCACCTTCCATATTGGCCGAGGTCTCGTGGGTCGTCGATCAGCAGGCCGGTCCGACCGTCATCGATCTGGTCCTGGATGCCTCCGATCCGGCTCGCGACGACAGGGCGGCCCTTCCACATCGCCTCCGCCACCGTCAGCCCGAACCCTTCGGCAAGGCTCTTCTGGACGACCACTTCCGCGTGACGCTGAAGGGCATTCACCATCGCGGCGTTCTCCTGCGGGTCCATCATCGGCAGGCTGGCAAGGTGAACCGAACGCCTGGCCGCAGGTGGAAGAGCGTTCCAGGCCTGCACCGACTCCTGCAGCACCTGCCTGCCCTCAGGATCGTCAGCGACTGCGTCAACAGCAGGCCCAGCCACGATCAGGTGCGCGTCGACATACGGGGCGACGTGATCCGCGAATCCGCGAATGACGCCTACCGGATCCTTGAGGCGATCCCAGCGCGACACCTGCACTACCAGCCGGTCTCCGATGGTGGCCGGCGACGTCTCAACCATCCTGGCCTGGTGCAGCACCGCGCCATCGGTTCCGTCCTCCCGCTCGAAGCCGGCGCTCGAGGTCGACCCCCCGCCGAGTATGCCGGCAACCGTGAGGATGGACTCAACCTGGTCGCGGCTCAGCTCACGGTTCTTCGTCGAGAAGGCGTCGATCGAAGGCGGGATGACCCAGATCTTCGACCGCTCGAGGCCTTCCCAGGCGAAGTCCGCTCGTGAGAAGACGTATGCGTTGGCCGGGGTCACGTAGGGGAGGAGGAATCTCCAGGCCTCCCGCGCCAGGTCGTTGGGCATGTCGAGACCAACGTGGGAGCGCCACACCACGTACGGAGTGACCTCTGTCATGGCGGCAGCCAGGCCGGCCGTCTGCGGGTCGTGAAGGATCACGATGTCCCGGGGGCCCACGCGTTCAGCAAGGGCTTCTGCACTCGGACGAAGGGCATCCTCGTACGTCCTGCGAGCCGCCTCGTCCAGGCTCCCTCCATCCCCAGCATCCCCATGGAGGTGGTTGTGGATTCGCTTGGTGACTCTAAAGAAGTCGGGATTGCCAGGGATGACGAGCCACCTGGCGTCGAGGTCGGCACCCTTGATGTATGCGATCAATGAACGCAGCATCTCGGCCACTCCACCGCCGCTGGCGGTGGAGTTGACGTTCCATATCGTCCGCCCCGTAAAGAGGAGCTGAGCCACGTTTACCGTCGCCATCAATCGTTGGTACTGGTCGGCGGTGATCACGTTCTCGAACCGAGTCAGCGACATGGTGGCGGTTTCGACTTCCAACAACCCACTCACGAACGCCATGGTAACCGCGCCAATTGGTTCTCAGTGATCAGATCGCGCATCATCGAACTGGATGGATAACGTCAGCCTGGCCCGCATAACGATGGGGACATCCCTGGCATTCCACATCGTCTTTGCGGTAATCGGCGTCGGCTTGCCCGTGCTCCTGTCGGCTGCCGAGGGCCTTGGATTGTGGCGAAAGGACGCAGTTTGGACGGATCTGGCTCGCCGCTGGTCGCTGGCCTTCGGAATTCTCTTCGCCGTGGGCGCCGTATCTGGCACCGTCCTGTCATTCGAGCTCGGTTTGCTGTGGCCGCGCTTCATGGCGCTCAGCGGCAGCATGATCGGGCTCCCATTCTCAGCCGAGGGCTTCGCCTTCTTCCTGGAGGCCATCTTTCTCGGGCTCTACCTGTACGGCTGGAACCGGCTCAGCCCGCTAGCCCACTGGCTGACGTCGATCCCGATCGCGATCAGCGGCGCCGCCTCGGCTCTCTTTGTGGTCATGACCAACGCCTGGATGAACCACCCCGCAGGCTTCGAGCTCGTGAACGGACAGGTCACAAAGGTCGATCCACTGGCTGCGGCATTTAACGCGGCGACCCCCACAGAGGACGTACACATGCTGGTCTCGGCGTACGTCTGCACGGGGTTTCTGGTCGCCAGCGCGTATGCCGCCGGAATGCTGCGCGGCCGCCTCGACGCTGCCCATCGCCGCGGATTGGCCGCTGGAATGACCATGGGCGTGGCCGCCATCGCCCTGGCGGGCGTTACAGGTGACTCAAGCGCACGCTTCGTCTACACCGACCAGCCCGCCAAGTTCGCTGCCATGGAGGGGCTGTACCGGACGCTTCATGGCGCTCCCCTTCACATCGGCGGCATCCCGCTCGAATCCCAGCAGCGCGTTGTCTTCGGGCTCGAGATACCCAGGGGGCTGAGTCTGCTCGCTGCTTTCGATCCGAATGCCGAGGTCAAAGGCCTGAACGAGGTACCGGCCGCGGACCGGCCCAACCCGATCCTCGTTCATCTCTCCTTCGACACGATGGTCGGGCTGGGGACGCTGCTTGGAATCCTGGCACTGGTGTTCTGGGGCGTGGCCTGGCGTGGTCGGGCGATCCCCACAGTCCGGCCGCTCTTGATGGTCCTGGCCCTCGCTGGCCCTGCTGCTGTCATCGCCATGGAGGCCGGTTGGTTCGTCACCGAGTTCGGGCGCCAACCCTGGGTCGTCTACGGAATCCTACGCACCGCCCAGGCAGCCACCCCGGTGCAGGGCCTCTTCATATCCTTACTGGCTTTCCTCCTGATTTACCTGGCCCTGGCAGTGACCACGGCTCGACTTCTGCTTCTTCTCGCCGAGCGCCGGAGGCGTGCCGAATGACCGAGGCGGAAGCAATCGGCGCCATCCTCTGGCTCAGCCTGACCGCCTACGCGGTGCTGGCTGGGGCGGACTTCGGTGGCGGCGTTTGGGACCTGTTCGCCACGGGCCCCAGGCAGGCGGCGCAGCGACAGGCGATCGCGGCGGCGATGGGTCCCGTTTGGGAAGCCAACCACGTCTGGTTGATTTTTATGATCGTCGGCCTCTTCACCTGCTTCCCGCCGGCCTTCGCTGCCCTGGCGGTAGGCCTCTTCGCCCCATTCACGATTGCCCTGATGGGCATCGTCCTTCGCGGTGCGGCCTTCGCCTTCCGAGCACACGCCAGAGAAGCCATCGGGCCCATAGAGCCCTGGGGCGGGGTGTTCGGCGCAGCGAGCGTCATCTCGCCATTCTTCCTGGGTGTTGCCGCCGGCGCGACTGCTTCAGGCTCGATACACGCGGCGGGAAGCGACGTCCGATTCGTCGCCGACTCGCCGTGGACCGTTGCGTTCATCGCCGACGTAGGCCTCTTCGCAGTTGCGCTGTGCGCCTATCTAGCGGCGACCTACCTCATGGTGGAAACTGACGTGAACGCTGACCTGCAGGCCGATTTCCGCAACCGGGCTGCGGCCGCCGCGATCGCGTCAGGCGTGCTAGGCCTGGCCGGGTTGATCCTGGCCTACGTCGGCGCGAGGCCGGCGTTCGACTCGCTCACGGGACGTGGGCTGCCATTGCTGGTTCTGGCGCTCGTCAATGGGCCGCTGGCGCTGCTGGCGGTGTGGCGCTCCGAGCCACGTCTGGCCCGTGTCGCGGTGGCCGCTCAGGTCACCTTTGTCCTGTGGGCCCTGGCGGTCGGCCAGTGGCCGTACCTGGTCCGGCCAACCTATACCCTCGATTCGGCAGCCGCGCCTGCAGGGACCCTGACCGGATTCCTGATCGTGGCTGGCGCCGGGATGCTGCTGCTCCTGCCGTCGCTGTACCTGCTGTTCCGAGTCTTCAAGGGGAGGAACCCTGCTTCAGTGGAGGCTGACCGCACCAAGCCGGCGTGATCTCGCGACAACGTCGCCCCCGGACATCGTCGGCAACCCGGCGCGGGTAGGACCGCGTCAGCCTGGCGACCGAGGGGCTGAGCTCGCGACGGCGGCGGGGGAGCTCGGGAACCCGGTGCCCCCGTCCTCCCTCCCGGCTTGCGCTTCTCGAGCAGTCTCATGCGGGCTCCTCCGCCTTCGGCTCGAGCATCTGGAAGCTCTCAACTACCACCTCGGTTGTGTACCGCCGCTGGCCCTCCGGCGTGTCCCACGACCTTGTCTGGCTGCGCCCCTCCGCGTAGACGAGGCGTCCCTTGCGAAGGTAGCTGCCGGCGACTTCGGCCTGTTGCCCGAACAGGACCAGGCTGTGGAAGTCGGAGTATTCGCGCTTGGTGCCGTCCTGGTTCTTGCCACCGTAAGTGTTGGTGGCAAGGCGGAGATTGGCGACCTGAGTCCCGTTCGCAGTCGTGCGTACCTCAGGATCGGCCGCCAGCCTGCCGATCAGGATCACCTTGTTGACCATCGCGGTCACCTCCTGTCACGCGGCCGGGAAGCCATGGCATCGGGTCCACCGACCGGCCATCGCGGCGGACCTCAAAGTGCAGATGGGGGCCGGTGGACAAGCCGCTGGAGCCGACGAAGCCCAATTCGTCGCCGGCCCGCACCACCACACCCTTGCCGAGCGGTGTCCACGCCAGGTGTCCATAGAGTGTCGACACCCTGCCGCCGTGGTCGACGACAACGTACAGTCCGTAGCCGCCTGGGTCTTCCCCTGCCCGGGCTACCCCGCCGGCGGCGGCGTGGATAGGAGCGCCCACGGGGGCAGCGAGATCGAGACCGCTATGGAAGTGGCCGGTCGGGCACCACGAGGCAGCCGGCTCCAGCTCAAAACTGGTGCAGCCGTACGTCTGTGTGAGGACCCAGTTGGTGATGGGCCAGGCCAGTCGGTGGGGGGCGATCGCACCCGCATTCGCGAGCTCACCGGGCGATGGGTGGACGCCGCTAAGGGTCATCAGGCCCAGGCCGGCAAGGGTGACCAGCAATACCCGGAGACTCATGCCTTCATCGCCGCGCGAGCCGCGTGTGTGATCTGCCGTCGCGCCATTCCGGCCGCCTTTGAGCCGGCCAGGGACGCGCTGTGCAGGGCGCCCGGGACCTTGAAGGTGATGAACACTGCGGCCAGCGCGAACAGGTGGCGGACCGGAAGCATCGAGTAGTTGTCCAGTGCGAAGCCCACCGCCAGCACCAGCAGCTGCAGCGGCTGCATCAGCAGGGCGCTGACGAAGAGCGAACCCCACTCTTTGGCGTAGTGGTGAGTCTCGGGCATCACGAAGAGCAGCGCTGCCGCCGGGGCCAGAATCGTGAGTACGACAAGGAGCGCAAAGCGGATGACGTAGGCGAAGGCGAGGACCGCGTAGGAGGCGAAGAGGACCACCATGGTGATCCCCTGGAAGCCCGCGAAACCGGCGTCGCCCGAGAAGTCGCGGAAATCGGCGACGATCTGGTGATGGGTAGCCAGGCCGACGCTGTCGCTGAGAGCGTTGCTCCCGTCGACGGCCGCCTGCACGAGCGGAACAGCGAAGTTGATCAAGAGGGCCGCCAGCAGCACCCGAGGCAGGAGCACGCGGAGCACCAACTGGCTGCGCGCGGTCGTCCGACCCCACATGATTCGGTAGCTGCCGTATGTGATCACTGCTGTCAGAGCCCCATCCGAAGCGACCTGGACCAGCGGCGTGAAGGCCTGGATCGGACCGACACTCGTGAACGCCGCACCCGGAACGGCGGGATTGGCCGTCCTGAAGATGAACGCGTGCATGGCTTCGCTCACCATCTGGACGTTGTGGGCGACGAACCACCCCACGTTTGCGCCGAGGTCGAGAGCCTGGCGGATGGCCTCGATCGCTCCGAGCAGGTCGGACATGTCAGCGGCTCGGAACGGAACCAGTGAGGACGTGCACCAGCGTGCCCGCCATTTCAACCCCGATGGTGCCGACGACGATCCTCTGGATCCACTGCTTGGCCTGCAGCACGGACTGAGGCTGGACGGCGAGCATCTTCCACAGAAACGCGACCACGAAGGCCAGGGCACCTATCGATCCGACGAGCGCCTGACCGATGAGGATCCAGCGGTTGAGAATCTCCTGTATCGGTTGGATGGTGTCAGTGGGCATCGACGGCGGACCTCCTTGCTGCGTTGCTGCGGAGTCCACGCTAGAGGCGGGC
>DATFWQ010000209.1:0-16132 GCA_035259145.1 Candidatus Dormiibacterota bacterium
TCGGGGCGATGGTGGTGTTCGAGGACGGCCGGCCGAGGAACGATCACTATCGCAGCTTCCGCATCAAGTACACGCCAGGGCCGAACGACTTCGCCATGCTGCAGGAGGTGCTTCGCCGCCGCCTGGAGCGCCTCGAGATGGCACAACGCCGCGAGGAGGCGACGGAGGTAGGGGACGCATCCTTTTCCAGCCGGCCGGATCTCATCCTGATAGACGGCGGCAAGGGGCAGCTCGGCGCTGCGCAGGAGGTGATGGAGGAACTCGGTTACGCGGACATTCCGACCTTCGGCCTGGCCAAAGAGCATGAGGAGCTTTTCGCACCAGGCCGCGCCGAGCCCATCGTGCAGGAGCACAACTCTCCGGGCATGTTCCTCGTCCAGCGCGTCCGCGACGAGGCGCACCGATTCGCGATTACACACCATCGCAAAGCGCGAGCTCGAAAGGCGCTGTCGTCGCCCCTCGACTCGGTGGAGGGCATCGGCCCTGCGCGCAAGCGATTGTTGATGCGGACCTTCGGCAGCCTGCCCGCGATCCGAGAGGCACCCGTCGACGAGATAGTCAAGCTGGGCATTCCGGAGAAGGTCGCGGTGCGGCTCAAAGAGCTCATCTAAGGCATGGCGCTTGTGATCGTGGGGGGCGCCAGTGAGGAGCGCGTGGAGACCGCGCTGCGCGCGTTCGAGGCGGAGGGGTGGGCGCGAGCGCGCGAGCTCGGTCCCTGGGAGGAGGCGGACGGTGTGCTGGCCGCCCGCGACCCGGCGCAGCTGCGCGAGGCCGACGGGCGCGGCATCCGCTACGTGCTCGTGCACCACGGCCCGGCCGACGGCGCGCCTGAGGGCACGTATGCCCGCGCCCATCATCGGGTGGAACGCTCCCAGCTCCCCGACCTCGCGCGCCGGCTGCGGTCTCGAGACCGATTGCTCGTCACCTGCCTGGCCTTCGCGTACAGGAACGGAATTCCCGAGGGCAGCGCCTGGGTCGTCGACGCTCGCTTCCTGGACAACCCTTACTGGATACCCGCGCTCCGACCGCTGACCGGACTCGAGGCGCCGGTGCGAGACCACGTGCTGGGGCAGCCGCCGGCGCTCGCTCTGCTGGACGGGCTGGAGGCAACGCTGGTCCGGCTCCTGCCCGAGTATGGCCGGCGCGGCCGGACGGAGCTGACCGTGGCCTTCGGCTGCACCGGCGGCCGTCACCGTTCGGTTGTGCTGGCCGCCGAGATGGCCTGCCGCCTCGAAGCTGTCGCCGGCATCGAGGTGAAGTTCCGCGCCCCGGTGCTGGGGCGGTGAGATGCCTGGTGATCGGCGGTGCCGGCTTCATCGGAGTGTCCGCCTGCAAAGAGCTGATGAGACGTGGGGTGGAGACCATCGCAGCCGGCCGCACGCCCCGGCCCTACGGCACGTTCACGAGCTACGTGACGTTGGACCGCTCCGACCGGGCTCAGCTGGTCGACGTGCTGAAGGCGGTCCGCCCGGAGGTAGTGCTCGACCTGGCCGCTTATCAACCGGCGGAGGTGCGAACGCTCCTGGAGTCGTTCGACGGCGAGCGGTACGTGTTCGTCTCCACCGGTGGTGTCTATCCTGACCTCAGCGGGCGGCGCGCCCGTGAGGAGGATTTCGTCCCGCTGGAAGGCCCCGTGCCAACCGATCCGCAGGAGTATCGAGACGGCAAGCGCTGGTGTGAGACGGTGCTGGCGCGCACGCCGGAGCGGCGCTGGGTTGCGATCCGCCCGCCGGCCGTGTTCGGGCCTGAGGACCCCACGCTGCGGATCGCGGCCTACCTGCAGCGGCTCGATGACGGCGGACCGCTGCTGGTCCCCGGCGAGACGTACGAGTGTCAGATGGGACTGGCCTGGGTGAGAGACGTCGGCTATGGCTGTGCGCTGGCCTGCGACCTCCGGCGGGAGGCGTCCGGGCCGTACAACGTGTCTCTAGAGGGCGTCACCCTCCAGGATCTGATTGCGGCGGCGGGACGAGCGTTGCGCCGTCAGCCGGCCGTGGTGAGCGTGCCCTACACCGAGCTCCCCGAAGGTGCCAGCCCGTACGGCCCGGACCCGCGGCGGTCTGCAGGATATGACCTGACCCGTATCAGGCGCGATCTTGGGTTCGAACCGAGCTCGCTGGAAGATGCCCTGGCGGAGACACTCACGTGGTACCTGGCCCGGCGACCGTCGCATCCCGGCTACGCCGGACGAGCGCGGGAACTCCAGATCGCAGTCTCACGGGGCGCCGCTCACTGATGCGATGGGGCCGATTTCCGGCAGTCGGCCCTATACCGCGCCGTCATGAGGGCCAATCGCCGGAAATGGGCCCGATCCGGCGTGCTCTCCGGCCGCTCGGGCTCGGTCTTCTGGCGCTCGTCGTGTTCCTGCCGGCCACGGTGCGGCTGGCTCCCGCTCCGAGCCCCAGCCCCGTTCGTCCGGCCTTGCCTCGCCCGGTACGGCTCCAGCTCGTGGCCGCGCTCAAGCTGGAGCCGTCCGGCAAGGATGCGCACGGGGACGTCGCCACCTACAAGAACCTGGCGTTCGTGGGCAAGTGGAGCGGCCCCTGCCCGGGAGGCGGCGTGGACGTCGTCGACATCTCTCAAGCTGCCACGCCGACGCTTCTGAGCCACACGCCCGAGCACCCGGACACGTCCATGGAGGTGATGCGCCCGCTGCGAATCGGCGCGCGCGACGTGCTCGCGATCGGACTCCAGGACTGCCGCCAACCAACCCCCGGAGTGACCGCCCGCGCCGGCCTGGAGCTGGTCGACATCACCGATGCTCGCAGCCCGAGCGAGCTCAGCTTCTTCGACGTGGACGTCTTTGGACGCCAGGTCGTCGGCGTTCACGAGCTCGACGTGACCCGGACGCCTGATGGCCGCTCGCTGGCACTGCTTGCCGCGCCTGGCCTGGAGGCGGCGACCGCGGATGCCGGCGGCCACGGGGGCAAGGGGGACCTGCTGATCGTCGACATCAGCGACCCGACGCATCCGGTCCTGACCGGATCCTGGGGCGTGCTCGGCGACCCAGCCCTCGGCCTCGACTTCTACCGCAGCGTTCGCCGGGGCAACGATGCCCGAACGCTCCTGCACAGCGTCCGGGCCGGCCACGACGGTACGGTCGCGTACCTCTCCTACTGGGATGCCGGAGTGATCGTCCTGGACATCTCGGATCCGTCGATGCCCCGATACCTTGGCCGCACCACCTATGGGCCGTCGGCCGAGGGCAACGCCCACTCGGTGGCGGAGGCGGCCGGCGGGCGCTTCATCGTGCAGGCCGACGAGGTGACCAATCCCTACCAGCTGCAACTCACCAGCGGTGCGGTCGCAGGAGAGCGGCAAGCGGGGCCGGGGACCTTCAGCCGCCCGATCGGGGCGGATCCGGGTCAGTCGATGTCCGGGCTGGCCGTCTTCGTGGGCCGCGGTTGCGCGAGTGACCCTTATGCGGCCGATCCTACGGGTAAGGTGGCACTGATCGAGCGAGGGGCCTGCCGGTTCGACGAGAAAGTGGCACGCGCTCAGCAGGCCGGGGCGACCGGCACCATCATCTTCGACGACCAGGCAAACGCGGACGAGATCGGTCCGATGGACGGCAGCCGCCACGTCGCCCTGCCCAACGGCAGCGCCGTCGATATCGGGATACCCGCCATTCTCGTGAACCGGGACACCGGTCTCGCCCTGCGCGACTCTATACCGCCGGCGACGGTGACCGTCGCCTCGAGATTCGGGGGATGGGGCTATCTAACCCTCTGGGACCTGCGCGACCGCCGTCATCCGGTACAGGTCGGTGAGTTCGCCACGCCGGAGGTCTTCGACCCTGCCAGGGCCGCCGCCGGCCTCTGGACCGTGCACAACCCTGAAGTCCAGGGCGCCACGGTTCTGGCGTCGTGGTACAGCGATGGGGTGCGGGTGATCGACATCTCGCGGCCCTCGCAGCCGCGTGAGATCGCCTCCTGGACCGGCGCCGGCGCCCCCGCCGACGCGCCGCCAGTAAGCATCTGGGGCGTGGCCGTCAGCGGCAACGTCGTGCTGGCGAGCGACCGGAACTTCGGGCTCTATGTGTTGACGCTGTCGCGATGAAATCAGTAGGCGGCCAGCCTGCGCATCGCGGCCGCGATCTTCTCGGGGTTGGGCAAGAAGGCCTCCTCCTGAGGATGGTTGAACGGCATCGCCGGCACGTCAGGGCCCGCCACCCGAGTTACCGGCGCATCCAGGTGTTCGAAGCCCTTGTCTGCGATGATCGCCGCTACCTCGGCCCCGAAGCCGCCGGTCAGGTTGTCCTCGTGCACGACCATTGCCCGGGCGGTCTTCTCGACGGAGCGCAAGATCGTCTCTCTGTCGAGTGGCTGCAGAGTGCGCAGGTCGATCACCTCGACGCTGATCCCCTCCGGCGCTACTGCCTCGGCCGCCTCGAGGCAGTGATGGACCATCAGGCCCCAGGCGACGCAGGTCACGTTGGTGCCCTGGCGCCGCACCGCTGCCGTCCCGATCGGCGTTACGTACTCTCCGTCGGGCACCTCCCCCTTGATGAGTCGGTATGCCTTCTTGTGCTCGAAGAACATGACAGGGTCCGGGTCGCGGATGGCCGCTTTGAGCAGGCCCTTGGCGTCTTCTGGCGTGCTCGGAATCACGACCTTGAGACCCGGCACGTGCGCATAGAAGGCTTCAACGGACTGTGAGTGGTAGAGACCCCCGTGGACCCCGCCGCCGAACGGTGCACGGACCACGATCGGGCAGGAGTAGTCGCCGTTGGATCGATACCGGATGCGCGCCGCCTCACTGACGATCTGGTCGAAGGCAGGATGTATGAAGTCAGCGAACTGGATCTCGGCGACCGGGATCAAGCCGTTCAGCGCGGCGCCGATCGCAACCCCGACGATGCAGGACTCGGCGAGCGGGGTGTCCAGGACGCGAGCCTCGCCGAACCTGGAGTAGATGCCCTCCGTCGCCAGGAACACCCCGCCCTTCTTGCCCACGTCCTCGCCGAGGACCCAGACGCGATCGTCGCGTTCCATCTCCTCGGTCAGCGCTTCGCGCACACCCTCGATCAGCGTCTTGACTGCCATGTGTCATCCCCCACGCCGTCGCCTGAAACCGAGGAGTCCAGGCGCTGCGCGAAAACATGTCTGCCCAGGTCGGCCGGGTCGGGTTCTGGCGCCGCCTGGGCTTCCTGCACCGCCTCCTCGACCTCCTGCGTGCACCCCTGCTGCATGAGCTCGTCAGACTCGTCGGTCAGCACGGTCTCATCGAGCAGGTAATTCCTGAACCGCTCCAGGGGGTCTCGCCGGAGCATTGCCTCCAGCTCCTCCTGCGGCCTGTAGCGGCGCTGGTCGTCGTCGGACGAGTGGGACGTGAAGCGAGCCACCTTGGCGTCGATCAGTGTCGGGCCCTGGCCGGAGCGGGCACGCTGGACCGCCTCCTTCATCGCCTCGTGGACGGCGAGCACGTCGCCACCGTCGACGGTGGTGCCAACCATGCCGTAGCCCCGCGCGCGATCGGCCACCGAGTCCACGCTCATCTGAAGGCGATGCGGCACCGAGATGGCGTAGTCGTTGTCCTGCACGAGGCAGACGAGAGGCAGCCTGTGAACGCCCGCGAAGTTGAGCGCTTCGTGCCAGTCGCCCTTGGAGGTGCTGCCCTCCCCCAGGGAGGCGACGGCGACCTCGTCAAGGCCCCGCGTCTTCGCTGCGTAGGCTATGCCGGCTGCGTGCGGCACCTGGGTCGAGACGGTACTGGACGTCGTGATGATGCGGGCGCGCGAAAGGCCGAAGTGGGAGGGCATCTGCCTTCCACCCGAAGCCGGATCCGCGGCGCGGGCGTAGACGCCAAGCATGAATTCGCGTGCGGTCATCCCCATCGCGATGCAGAACGCCAGGTCCCGGTAGTACGGCGCCAGCCAGTCCACGCCGGGCCGAAGGGCGGCCGCCGCTCCGACCTGAGCGGCCTCGTGGCCCTGGCCAGAAATGACGAAGGGTGCTTTACCCTGGCGGTTGAGCACCCACATCCGCCGGTCCAGCGCCCGGGCGAGGACCATCTGGCGGTACATCACCTGCAGCCTCTCGGGGCTCAGGCCGAGTGCTGCGTGGCGCGGCTGCCGGGCGGTGGTCGTCCGGGCCTGTTCCTCTTCGCTCATCGTGTGCCGATTATGGCTCAGCCTGGAAGGAGCCGCAGACCCGGGCTTTTCATAGATTGACGGGAAATGGCTTGGCATGTCTGGGGTCTCGTGACTAGACTGGACAACCGCGCGGGGGAGGGCAGTCCCACCGGAGGTGATGGCGCCATCTCATTCGCTGCAGACGTCAAAAGTGAGCTGGCGGGGCTTACTCCCGCCCGCCCGTGTTGCCAGCTCAGCGAGCTGCTGGGCATCTTCTACGCCTCGAAAGGCCGGGTGATTCGAGCCGGCGACGGCTACGCAGCCTATTTCCCGCTGCTGCGAAATACCGCCGCTCGCAAGGTCGTCCGCCTGGCCCGGCTGCTGGGGGGCATCGAGGCCAAGTATCAAGCCGCGCGGAGCGCCAAGCAGATGACGTTTTTCGTCGAGCTGCCGCTTCCGCGCGGGCTGGAGCAGCACTTTGGACTCTCCGCCGCCAAGAGCTGCCCGGAGCCGTCCTGCGACCGCAAGGCGATGCTCCGCGGCCTGTTCATAGGCTGCGGCTCCGTCAACGCCCCCAGCGCCCGCTACCACCTCGAGATGGTGCTTCCGAGCCTGGGCTGGGCGACGGTGCTGGCGAAGCTCCTCACCGAGCGGGGCGTGCGCGCCGGCGTGACGGAGAGGGCCGGTCACCCTGTTCTGTATGTAAAGGACGGAGACGGCATCGTCCGCATGCTGTCGCTGATGGGGGCCTCCAGGGCGGTGATGGAGTTCGAGAACGTGCGGGTCGTGCGGGAGGTCAGCGGCCAGGTCAACCGGCGGCTCAATTTCGAGACTGCCAACATCGACAAGACCATCAGCTCTGCGATGCGCCAGGTGGCGGCAATTGAGGAGCTCGAGCGCGGCGGCCGCTTCGCTGGATTATCGGCCGCGCTGCGCGAGGTGGCCCAGGCGCGGCGTGCGCATCCCGAGCTGAACCTGGCCGAACTGGCGGCGGGGATGCACCTGTCCAAGTCGGCCGTCAACCACAGGCTTCGCAGGCTGGTGGAGATCGCCGAGGGTGCCGGCGAGCCGGTAGACGAGGAACCGGTGCCAGGCGGGGAGAAGACGGTCAACGGGCTGACCGGGGAGAACGGTCAGCGTCCCTCGACGACGCCTCTACTGGCGGGCGAGGGGGGGCAGCCGGCCCGAGCGGCCTCGGCGGTCGGAGGCAGGGTGGCGTAGGCTGAGGCTCCAGGCCGCGTCCCCCCGTGGGGCGTGGCCCGATGTCCCACGTGTAAGAGGCTGCTCCGGACTGGGTAGTCTCTACAGGCACCACGCGCCCACGGCGCTGACCGAACGCTATCGGAGGCAGTCTGCATGTCAATTCGGGTCGGGATCAACGGGTTCGGCCGTATCGGCCGGAACGTCTTCAGGGCGGCCCACAAGCTCAACCGCGATATCGAATTCGTCGCCGTCAACGACATCGGCGACGCCTCAATCTTTGCTCACCTGCTGAAGCACGACACGGCGCTGGGCACCTTCGAGCCGAGCGTCGAGGCACGCGGCGACGCCATCCACGTGAACGGCCAGGTGACCAGGTTCCTCTCGGTGCGAGATCCGGGCGATCTACCCTGGCGCGAGCTCGGAGTCGACATCGTGGTGGAGTCGACCGGTCTCTTCACCGACGCCAACAAGGCCCGCCGGCACATCGACCCGGCCGGTGCGCGAAAAGTCATCATCTCGGCTCCGGCGACAAACCAGGACTACACGGTGGTGATGGGCGTCAACCACAAGGCCTACGACCCCAGGACGCATCACATCGTCTCCAATGCCAGCTGCACGACCAACTGCTTCGTGCCGCTGGCCAAGGTGCTGAACGACAGCTTCGGGATCGAACGCGGCATGATGACCACGATCCACGCCTACACGTCGGACCAGCGACTCCAGGACCTCCCCCATAAGGACCTGCGCCGCGCGCGAGCCGCCGCGGACAACATCATCCCCACCTCCACCGGCGCCAACCGTGCGGTGGCAGAGGTGCTGCCCGAGCTGTCGGGTAAATTCGTCGGCATGGCCTTCCGGGTGCCGGTCCTCGACGTGTCGGTTGTCGACCTAAGCGTCGAGCTGCAGAAAAGTGCCGCCGTCGAGGACATCAACGCCGCCTTCGACGAGGCGGCCGGCGGGGAGCTCAGCGGGATCCTGGCCGTGACCCGTGAGGAGCTCGTGTCGTCAGACTTCAAGAACGACCCCCACTCTTCGATCGTGGATGCACCTTCGACCCTGACACTCGGCAGCCGTTCCGCGAAGGTCATCTCCTGGTACGACAACGAGTGGGGCTACAGCTGCCGCATGGTCGATCTGATCTCCTACATGGCCGAGCGCCTCTAAGGAGGCTGTAGAGGAATGGCGCCGAGAGATCGGTCGGCGAGGTGGTCTGAATGCACCCGGTCCGCCGACTCGGGGTCCCCGCGAAACCCGTGGGTTTCGTGGGGTGGGGAACACCGGAGCGGGCGCGGTAGCGGTAGAGGACGTTGAAGGCCTCGTACCAGTCCCTGGACCTACGCGGGAAGCGTGTACTCGTCCGGGAGGACCTTAACGTGCCGCTGCAGGCCCGGTCGAGCCGCAACGCCTCGGCTGGAGGCGCCGGAGGGGAGCGCTCGGCGCCGCCGGGAGATGACATCCTCATCAGCGACGACAGCCGCTTGCGGGCTGCGCTGGGCACCCTGCGTGACCTCTCCGATCGGGGGGCTCGCGTCATCGTCATGTCCCACCTGGGCCGGCCCAACGGCCGCCGGGTGCCAGAGCTGTCGCTCCGGCCGGTCGTTCGGCGGCTGGCCGAGCTGCTGGAGCGGCCGGTCGCCTTCGCCGATGACTGCGTGGGCCCGCCCGCCCAGCAGGCCGTAGCTCGCCTGGGCGAAGGCGACGTGCTCGTGCTCGAGAACGTCCGATTCCACCCCGGCGACGAGGACAACGACCCGGAGTTTGCCCGCGAGCTCGCGGCTCTCGGCGACGTGTACGTCAATGACGCGTTCGCCGCCTCCCACCGGTCGCACGCTTCGGTCGTCGGGGTGGCCGCGCATCTTCCGGCCTATGCCGGTCTCCTGATGCTGGCCGAGCTGGAGGCGCTGCACCGGGCGCTGGACGAGCCTCGCCGGCCGCTCATCGCGATCGTCGCCGGCGCCAAGGTGTCGACCAAGGCCGGTGTCCTGCGCTTCCTGCTGCCGAAGGTGGATTCTCTCCTGCTCGGCGGTGCGATGGCCAACACCTTCTTCAAAGCAGAAGGCAAGCAAGTCGGCGCCAGCCTGGTGGAGGACGAAGCACTCGACACGGCGCGAGAGGTGCAGCGACAGGGCACCGGCAAGCTGGAGCTGCCGGTCGACGCCGTCTGCGCCCGGGCAGTGGAGCCAGGGGAGGACACCATCGTGCGTCCGGTGGATGGTGTCGACGACGGCTGGATGATGCTCGACGCAGGGCCCGCCACCGTCCGCCACTTCGCCGAACGCCTGCGTGGCGCCGGCACAGTGGTCTGGAACGGACCGGTCGGCGTCTTCGAGATTGCTGAGTTCAGCGAGGGCACACGGAGGCTGGGGGAAGCTGTCGCGGATTCCGGCGCGTACTCGCTGGTAGGGGGCGGCGACACGGCAGCCGCAGTTGCGGCGCTGGGGCTGACAGGGCGCTTCTCCCATGTGTCGACCGGGGGTGGTGCCACGTTGGAGTACATGGAAGGGCGCGAGCTTCCCGGCGTGGCCGTGCTGCGGGATCGGTTTTGATGGCGGGCCGGGTCCGGCAGCCCTTACTGGCCGCCAACTGGAAGATGAACCCACTGGCGGCGGCCGACGCCGTCGAGCTCGCCCGCGGCGTCAGTCGCGCGGCGAGCGAGCACGCCTCCCTTGTCGAAGTAGCGCTGTTCCCGCCCTTTCCCTGGCTGCTTCCCGTGTGGGATGCACTGAAGGGCACTGGCGTCGAGCTGGGCGCGCAGGACTGCTTCTGGGAACGGGCCGGTGCATTCACTGGCGAAGTTTCGCCGGCGATGCTGGCCGGATGGTGCGCCTGGGTGATCGTCGGGCACTCCGAGAGGCGTACGCTCTTCGGCGAGACCGACGAGCAGGTCGCCCTCAAGGCGGCAGCCGCGATGGAAGCCGGTCTGAGCGTGATCGTCTGCGTGGGCGAGAGCGAAGAACAGTTCGCCGCCGGCCACACGGAGCAGGTGGTAAGTGGACAGCTCGACGTCGCACTGCGCCGGCTGGCGGCGTCTGGCGCAGACCGGCTCGTGGTCGCCTACGAGCCGGTCTGGGCCATCGGGACCGGCCGCAACGCCGAGCCGGCGCTCGCCCACAGCACGATGCGTCTGGTCCGGCAGAGGCTGGAGCGGGCGTTCGGTCCTCGCGCCGCGTCAGTACGCGTCCTGTACGGTGGCAGCGTGAACGCCGCCAACGTCACGGCGTACGCGCAGTTGGAGTCATGCGACGGCTCCCTCGTGGGCGGCGCCAGCCTGAAGGCCGAGGAATTCTCGAGAATGATCGCGGCGGTGGCAGCCGCCTCGGGCAGCCCTGCCACGTGACCGCCCGACTGGTCCTGTTGCGCCACGGCGAGAGCGAGTGGAACGCTCTGGACCTCTTCACGGGCTGGGTGGACGTGGGGCTGAATGAGAAGGGTCGGGCCGAAGCAGCGCTTGCCGGAGAGCTCCTGCGAGACCGGAGCCTCCTGCCGGACGTGCTTCACAGCTCGGTCCTTCGGCGGGCGATTCAGACGTCAGACATCGCGCTCGACGTCTGCGACCGCCACTGGATCCCGGTGCGCCGGTCGTGGCGCCTCAACGAGCGCCACTATGGTGCCCTCCAGGGCAGGAGCAAGCGGCAGACGCGAGAGCGCTATGGCGCCGAGCAGTTCATGCTCTGGCGCCGTTCCTATGACACACCGCCACCGCCGCTGGATGGGGAGGCCCTGGAAAGGGAGGCTCGGGATCCTCGCTACGCGATCATCCCGGACGAGCTGCGTCCGCGAACCGAGTGCTTGAAGGACGTGGTCGCCCGCCTGCTGCCGTACTGGTACGACGCGATCATCCCGGACCTGTACGAGCGCCGGGTGGTGCTGGTCTCGGCTCATGGGAACTCGCTGCGGGCGCTGGTCAAGCACCTGGACGGGATATCTGACGAGGAGATCGTCGGCCTCAACATCCCCACGGGCGTGCCGCTGCTGTACGAGCTGGGTTCAGGCCTGAAGCCGTTGCGGCGTGGCGGCGAGTATCTCGACCCGGATGCCGCCGCGGCCTCGATCGAGGCAGTGAGGAATCAAGGTCGAGGCTGAGTGAAGGTGCGCGACCTGAAAAAGAGTAGGTTTCACCCTTGAGGAGGTTCGTTTGATGGCATTTACGCTACCGCCGCTGCCCTATAGCTTCGATGCGCTCGAGCCGTACATCGACGCACAGACCATGGAGATACACCACGACCGGCACCACGGCACTTACGTCACAAACCTCAATGGCGCCGTCGACAAACACCCCGAGCTCGGCAGTCGCACGCTGGAAGCCCTGCTGAGCGACCTCGCCGGTGTGCCCGAGGACGTGCGCACCGTCGTTCGCAACAACGGCGGCGGCCACTACAACCACTCGATCTTCTGGGAGATCATGGGACCGAACGGCGGTGGCGATCCGACCGGCGACATCGCCGGGGCGATCAGCGAAGCCTTCGGAGACTTCGCGAGCTTCAAGGACGCGCTGACAAAAGCGGCAGTGGGCCAGTTCGGCAGCGGCTGGGGCTGGGCCTACCTGTCGGGCGGGAAGCTCACCGTCAAGGGGTTCCCGAACCAGGACAACCCGATCATGGAAGGAGGCGTGCCGATCTTCGGCATCGACGTCTGGGAGCACGCCTACTACCTCAAGTACCAGAACAAGCGGGCGGACTACGTCGGAGCCTGGTGGAACACCGCGAACTGGAGCGCAATCAATCAGCGCCTGACAGCCGCCCGAGCGACGGCGAGGTAACGGGATAGGAGATCGAGCCGGCGAAGGGGCGCCTGCGGCGCCCCTCTCGCTAGATGATCGATTCGGATTGGCGGCGAGAGATTCGGAGGCCAGGTGCCCCCGAGATGGGGTGCATGGGCGCCGAAGATCCGTCGACGGTCCGGATCAATCATCTAGACTCACTCACGTTCTATGGACAGAATTCGCAATGCTCTCGTCATCCTGGAGGTGATGGTTGCCATCCTCCTGATGGCGGGAGTGTTGCTCCAGACGCCCAAAGCAACCGGATTGGGGGGGACCATCGGAGGCGGCGACGGCGGGCTGGGCGGGGGCTACCGCACCCGGCGTGGCCTGGAGCGCCAGCTCTACTACACGACCTGGGTGCTGGCCGGAGTCTTCTTCGTCGTGTCCGTCGCCAACATCTGGTTCCAGACCCACAAGTAAGGTGCGTCGCCCGCTCCGGAGTGGTGGGCCCCTCGTTCTGGCCGCCCTCTTCCTGGTGACCGGCTGCGGCATCAACGTTCCCCTGCCCATCGCACGGACGGGACCCGTGCCCGGGGGACAGGTCGTGGAGGCCATCTCAGGCTCACCCGGCCCTCTCAACCCGCTCTTTGAGCAGGAAGACAATGCCAGAGACATCGACACGCTGATCTACCAGGGCCTGACGACTGTGGACAGGAGTCAGAAGGTGGTGGGGCTGCTGGCAACCGGCTGGACCATCGGAGACAACGGGCTCAGCTACACGTTCAACCTGCGCCCAGGTGTGCGCTGGGCCGATGGCAAGCCATTCACAGCAGACGACGTGATTTTCACTTACAGCATCTTGCAGAGCCCCGACTACCAGGAGCCTACCCGGCAGTACTGGAAACAGCTGAAGGTCGAACGGGTCGGCGACATGCAGATCAAGTTCACGCTCAAGGCCCAGAGCGCAGGGTTCCCGCTGGCGATGCGGCAAGGCATCATCGCCAAGCACCTGTTCCAGGACGCATCGATTGCTGAGATGGCGGCTTCGCCACACAGCGGCGCCCGAGCGGAAGGAACCGGACCGTTCAAGGTCAGGTCCATCTCGTCAGACCGCCACGTGGTCACCCTCGACCGGAACCCCTACGCGCGGCCCAGGCCGTACCTGGACAGCTTCGTATTCCGAAGCTATCCCTTGCTCGACGACGCTGTGGACGCTGTGTCTCGAGGCGAGGCGGACATGGCTGGGGAGCTCGCTCTGCCCAGCGCCTCCACGCTGGCCAAGCGTCAGGACCTGAGCCTGATGCAGATCCGGACGTTCAACGTCGCAACCGTGCTGTTCAACCTGTCCCCCGACCTGCAGGTCTACTTCAACCCAGCCTCGGTACGCCAGGCGCTGAATCAAGCAATTGATCGCAAGAAGATCGTGCAGGACGTGCTGCAGGGGCGTGCCGACCCAGCCCCCGGGCCGATCCCACCCAGCAACTGGGCCTTCTCCAAGCAGGCGGCCGAAAAGCTGTCGTACGACCAGGCTCAGGCGGCGAAGGCTTTGCAGGCCGCCGGCTGGACGATGAATCTGCAGACCGGCATCCTCAATCGAGCGGGCCGCGACTTCAGCGTCACGCTGGTGACGACCGACGCGTACCCCTTCCGCCAGGTTGCCGAAGAGGTCAGCGCTCAGCTGCGGCTGATCGGCGTTCAGGTGAAGCTGGCGCCCTCTGTGCCCGCATCGGTGCTGGTCAGCAAGTACCTGATCGGGAGGCAGTACCAGATGGCGCTGACCGTGCTCGACAACGGCTCGGATCCCGACCAGTACAGCTTCTGGCACTCTGGGTCATCCCCCGACACCATCAATTTCGCCGTAGACCGGCTGCCAAGGCAGGCCCTGATCGACAAGGCCCTGGAGGACGGCCGCGCGATCACAGACTTCAGCCAGCGGCGCCTGAAGTACGACGACTTCCAGCAGTTGATGTCGGAGGCGGCGCCCGCAATCTTCCTGTTCGAGCCCTATTACACGTACGTCGTTTCGAAGCGGTTGAAGGACCTGCACACCAACCCGGTCATCGAGCCGGGCGATCGCTTCCAGTACGTCGCGGACTGGTACGTGACGACCCGTATCGGCTGACAACCGACCGCTACGCCCCCAAATCACACTGTTTCCCGCAAAGGAGCTGCTCCCTGGGCGGTGAGAGTCACCTTTCCAGAACGGGTGCGGTATCTCGTAGGCCCAATAGACTGTCTCACGAGATGAGCGCGACGCGAAGCGGCTATGCGACGACGTCGGAGCGCGGACTGCGGTGGGACTCGGTGCCCATGCGCCTCTGGCAGAAGGCCAAGCGGCTTGGCGTGTGGGACCCCGCGGAGATCGACTTCGAACGGGATCGGGAGCACTGGGCGGGCTTCAGCCCGCCGGAACGGGAATTCCTCCTGCGCACGCTGGCGCTGTTCCAGGCAGGCGAGGAGGCTGTCACGCTGGACCTGCTCCCCCTCATCGAAACAGTCGCCGGCGAGGGCCGGATCGAGGAGGAGATGTACCTGACCTCCTTTTTGTGGGAGGAGGCCAAGCACGTCGAATTCTTCAGACGCTGGCTGGATCAGGTGGCCGAAGCTCGCTGGGATCTCTGGGGCTACGTCACTCCCAGCTACGCACATCTGTTCCTCGATGAGCTGCCGCGGGCCATGGCAGCGCTCCGGACCGACAGTTCGACCGAGGCTCAGATCCGTGCGGCGACCACCTACAACATGATCATCGAGGGCGTGCTGGCCGAGACCGGCTATCACGGCTTCCGCGAGTCGCTGCAGGCGAACTGCATGCTGCCGGGCCTGCTGGAAGGGATCACGCTGATCGCTCGGGACGAAAGCCGTCACATCCGCTACGGCGTGTACCTCCTGAACCGGCTGATCGCCGTGACGCCCGGTGGCTGGGATGTCATGAACCGGCGTATGAACGAGCTGCTGGGCCCGGCGATGGGCGTCGTATCGGAGTTCTGGGACCACTTCGACCCCGACGATGGTCCCTTTGGCCAGAACATGCAGAAGTTCCTGGACTTCGCCAGCAGCCTGTTCGACAGGCGGATGAAGGTGCTCGAGCGAGACAGAGGCAAGGCGCTGGCCGATATCGAGCGAGCCACCCTGGCAGACATCGTTGCCGAGGCGGAGCCGGTTGCTTTGACGGGCGTCTGAGCCGACGGGAAGGAGGGCGAATGGATCTCGGATTGAAGAACAGCCGCGCTCTGGTGACGGCCGCGAGCAAGGGCCTGGGGCGTGCCTGCGCGGCCGCCCTGGCCGCCGAGGGAGCGCGCGTCTTCATCGTCTCGCGAGATGACGCGCGGCTCGCCGATACCGAGCGGGAAATCGGCGCCGCCGGCCACCTGGCGGTCGACCTCGCGCAGCCGGGGTCGCCGGAGAAGGCGGTCGAGGCAGCGCTTACGGCGCTCGGCGGGCTCGATGTCCTGGTCTGCAACGCGGGTGGGCCGCCACCTGGAACGTTCGAGTCGACGCCAGTGGATGCCTGGGAGACCGGCTACCACCTGACACTGATGAGCACTGTGAGGCTGACCAGGGCGGCGCTGCCGGCTCTGAAGGAGTCGGGTCGCGGGCGGATCGTCAACATAACCTCGATCTCCGTCCGCCAGCCGATCCCCAACATCGTTCTCTCCAACGCCTTCCGATCCGGGGTGACCGCGATGGCCAAGACCCTTGCAGCAGAGGTCGCGCCGTTCGGGGTCACGGTCAACAACCTGGCGCCGGGGACGATCCTGACCGATCGCGTGCGCGAGCTTTATGGCGGCAGCGTGGACGGCCTCGTCAGGAGCATCCCGGCCGGCCGCATCGGGGACCCTGCCGAGTTCGGCGCAACCTGCGCGTTCCTCTGCTCCGTGCAGGCAGGCTACATCACGGGGCAGACGATCGGGGTCGACGGCGGCGCCCTGCGCGGAGTTCACTGAGGGGATGGGGATTCGCTTTGCTCAGCGGATGGAGCGGCTTGGGACCGAAGGCGCCTTTGAAGTCCTGGCCAGAGCACGGGGTCTGGAGGCCGCTGGCAAGCACGTCGTTCACCTCGAGATCGGAGAGCCGGACTTCGCGACGCCGGACAACATCACCGAAGCGGCGATCGCCGCGATGCACGCCGGCTACACGCACTACACGCCCGCGGG
>DATFWQ010000210.1:0-7778 GCA_035259145.1 Candidatus Dormiibacterota bacterium
GTGTTTCGGTCGGTTCCTCGAACGGGCGCGGGCGTCGGGTTGATCGAGGAACCTGGGGGAACAGATGGCAGAGGGGACCATCAAGAAGATCGTGGCCGATCGCGGCTTTGGATTCATCTCGGGGGAGGACGGAAAGGAGTACTTTTTCCACAGAAGCGCCGTTGCGAACTTCGACGCACTTCGGGGGGGCGAACGGGTTTCCTTCGAGACGGAGCCGAGCCCGAAAGGCCCCCGCGCTGGTCGCGTCCGGTTGCTGTAGGGCGCCCGACGCGCCGGGAGCCCCCTGACGAGGTGCGGGGGATCGCTCCCTGAGGAAGAGGCGTGACGCTTGCTGTCACGCCTCTTCTGACCCTTAGTGGCCTAACCTTGCCGGATCGTGCCTGTGCCTGCAGCCCGCACCTTCCGGGTGAGCCGCCCGCTCGATCTGCGCCTGACTCTGCAGCCGCTGCGCCGGGGCGCGACAGACCCGACCATGAAGCTCAGCACGGATGCAGTCTGGCGCGCGACCAGGACGCCGCTGGGGCCCGGCACGGTGCGGCTCACCGTCGATCGCAGCGGTACGGTGCACGTCCATGCCTGGGGCGCCGGTGCCGAATGGCTCGTCGAGCACGCGCCGGCGCTCATCGGTGAGCTGGACGACGACTCCGACTTCCGGCCCAACCACCCGCTGATCCGAGATCTGTGGCGGCTCCACTCGGGGCTCAGGATCCCGCGCAGCGAAGCGGTCTTCGAGGCCGCTGTGGCCAGCATCCTGGAGCAGATGGTGCCGGGCGCTGAGGCCTGGCGAGGCTGGCGAGCACTGGTACGCGACCTGGGAGAGCCGGCACCAGGGCCGCGGCCCGGCCTCATGATCCCCCCGGACCCCGAGCGCGTGGCTGCAACGCCCTACTACACCTTCCACCGGTACGGGATACCCCGACGAAGGGCAGACACGGTCCGCCGCGCCGCAGCCCACTCGGCATGGCTGGAAGAGGCGGTCGACATGCCGCTGGACGCTGCCCGGCTCCGCCTGCACGCCCTGCCAGGGATGGGCCACTGGACAGCGGCCGAGGTCGCCCTCGTTGCGCTTGGTGACCCAGACGCCGTTTCGGTCGGCGACTATCACCTGCCGCACCTGGTAGCCTGGGCGCTCGCAGGTGAACGGCGTGGTTCTGACGAGCGGATGCTCGATCTGCTGGAGCCGTACCGCGGCCATCGGGGCCGAGTTCTCCGGCTCCTGCTGACGTCGGGCGACGGCCCGCCCCGCCGAGGCCCACGGCTCCCCCTCCGGGACGTCGCGCGAATGTGATGCTGTAGGGTGCTGGCTGATTAGCAAAGCCTTGGACGACTCGAGGAACCGACGTGGATCCGAAAGCAGCCGCCAGGCGATCCTGGACGCTGCCGAAGCCTTGTTCGCCGACCTGGGCTTCGAGGCAGTCAGCATGGAGCGCATCGGCCACGCCGCCGGGCTCTCGCGCGGCGCGCCCGGCTACTTCTTCGGTTCCAAGAAGGCGCTATACCGGGCAGTCCTTCAACGGATGTTCGACAGCGCCGAGGCCCTCGTCGAGGAGACACGCCAGGGTATCGCTGCGGCACCGCCCTACGACACCGACCGTGCGCTTGAGATCGTCGTCGAGAACCTCCTGGAGTTTCTGTATGAACGGCCGCACTTCCTGACGCTGGTTGAGCGCGAGACGCTGCGCCGGTCGGGTGTGACGGGAGGGACGCGTGCTCATCTGAGCCTGCTCCGCACGGCGCTTGAGGCGATCGCCGGAGAGCTGCAGGTGGACATGCCGGAGAAGGAGCAGCTGCTGCTGAGCCTGCTCGGCCTGTGCTGGTTCCCGCTGGCCAATCCACTTCTGATACGCGACCTTGGCGGCCGGCTGGATCGCCGGTTCGTCGAAGCGCGCAAGCGCCACGTGGTCGCGCTGCTCCGAGCCGGCGTAAGGGGCCGCGCGCCGGCCTGACGATTCCGCGCCTGTGCAACCACGCATTCGTACAAATGCGGCGCTCCCGCCGCTCCGGAACCACGCATTGGTACGAATGCGGCGTTCCGAGTCCTCCTCTGTCAGCCGGCCGTGACGCGCGGCAGCCACGGCTGACGCTTCTCTTCGTAGGCTGCAATGTCATCCTCGTGTCGAAGCGTCAGGGCAACGGTATCCCAGCCGTGGAGCATGCGCTCACGAGAAAAGGGGTCGACGCCGAAGCCCTCGGCAAAGCCTGCGGCGGTGACGGTGTGCGCCTCCAGGTCGACGCTCACGAGGGTCGCCGGGTCCTCAACGGCCAGCTCCATCAGCCGCCTCACCGACGCTTCAGGCAGCTGCACCGGCAGCAGGCCGACCTCGAGGCAGTTGCTGCGGAAGATGTCCGCGAAGCCGGGTGCGATCACCACCCGGAAGCCTGCATCCTCCAACGCCCAAGCTGCATGCTCACGCGACGAACCGCAGCCGAAGTTGGGCCCGGCGAGCAGAACGGAAGCACCCCGGTACTCCGGCCGGTTCAGCACGAAGCCGGGCTCGTTTCGCTTCCAGTCGTAGAAGAGGAAGGGCCCGAACCCGGAGCGCTCGATGCGCTTCAAGAACTGCTTGGGGATGATCTGGTCGGTGTCAACGTTGGCCCGGTCCAGCGGTGCCATACGTCCTTCGTGGCGGCGGAAGGCTCGCATCAGTATGCGTACCCCCGATCCCGTCCCTCTGCGTCGGGGCGGTCCCCGCGAGGCCTCCTGGGTCGGGTGGGGAGGGGGGAGGGAGCCATTTCCCTGACGTCAGCCAGATGGCCCGCCACAGCCGCCGCCGCGGCCATCGGTGGCGACAGCAGGTGCGTCCGCCCACCCGCCCCCTGGCGGCCTTCGAAGTTGCGATTCGACGTCGAGACGCAGCGCTCGCCTGGCTGCAGGATGTCCGGGTTCATGCCGAGGCACATCGAGCACCCGGCGTCCCGCCACTCGAAGCCGGCCTGGGTGAACACGCGGTCCAGGCCCTCCGCCTCGGCCTCCAGCTTGACGCGGGCAGAGCCCGGCACGACCATCGCACGCACACGTGGATGCACGTGCCGGCCGTGCGCCACCTCGGCCGCGGCCCGCAGGTCCTCCAGACGGGAATTGGTGCAGGAGCCGATGAACACCCGGTCGATCGGGATGTCCTGGATTGCGGTACCCGGCTGCAGAGCCATGTAGCGCAGGGCGCGCTCTTCGTTCTCGTCGGCAGGGTCCGGCACGCGCCCTGTCACCGGGACGGCCTGGCCGGGGTTCGTGCCCCAGGTTACGAAGGGTGCGAGCTGCGCGGCGTCCAGCCTGATCTCATGGTCGAAGACCGCGCCGTCGTCGGTCGACAGCGATCGCCATGAGTCCAGCGCTCGCTCCCACTCCGCCCCCGTGGGCGCATAGCGGCGGCCCTCCAGGTAGGCGAAGGTCGCGTCGTCGGGGGACACCATGCCGACCCGAGCGCCCCACTCGATGGACATATTGCAGATCGTCATCCGGCCTTCCATCGAGAGGCTGCGCACCGTAGACCCCCGATACTCCACCGCGCAGCCCTGGCCGCCGGCGATTCCGCAGTGTGCGATCAGCCCAAGCGCCACGTCTTTGGCAACCACGCCGGGCGGGAGTGACCCGTCGATCGTGACCGCGAGGTCACGCGGCCGGCGCTGGATCAGGCACTGGGTCGCCAGGACGTGCTCAACCTCGGAGGTCCCGATGCCAAACGCGATGGCGCCGAAGGCCCCATGCGTCGAGGTGTGGGAGTCGCCACATACGATGACCATGCCCGGCTGCGTCAGCCCCAGGTCTGGCCCGATCACATGGACGATACCCTGGTGGCGGCTGCCGAGCTCGTAAAGGCGGATGCCCGCCCAGCTGCAGTTGTCCTCGAGAGCGTCCAGCTGCCGCTTGCCGACCTCGTCGGCCGCAGCACGGCCGCCACGGGTAGGAGTGTTGTGATCCATCGTCGCGACGGTAAGGTCGGGACGGCGCACCCGCCGGCCGGAAAGGCGAAGTGACTCGAAGGCTTGCGGCGTCGTGACCTCGTGAATCAGATGCAGGTCGACGAAAAGGAGGTCCGGCTCCCCCTCAACGGAGCGGACGAGGTGGCCATCCCAGATCTTCCCGGCAAGCGTCTTCGACATGGATTCGATTCCTCACCTTAGTCATCGACCGCACCCGGCTGTTGTATGCACAGTCAAAGCGGGCGGGGCCGCGTTTGTGGCCCGACAACTACTCGCCGAGCGGTCGGTACCGTACACTCCTCCGACTGGAAATGTCCCACGCACTCGTAAGCCTCGGCCTCCTTCTCCTTGCTGGCCTTCACAAGGCGGGGGCTTGCGCGGCCTGACGACAGAACCCTAAAGCGCAGGCACAAGCCCCCGCCAGCAGGCGGGGGCCTTCTTTTTTTGGCCCACCACCAGGGAGAGATATGACTGGAGCGGAAATCGTTTTGGAGGCCCTCAAACGTGAGGGCGTCGGCAGGATCTTCGGCTACCCGGGTGGCGCGAACCTGCCGATCTACCAGCAGCTTCCAAAGTACCCACAGCTGCAGCATGTGCTCGTGCGGCACGAGCAGGGGGCCGCACACATGGCGGACGGCTTCGCCCGCGCCAGCGGACGCCCCGGAGTGGTCTTCGCGACCAGCGGTCCTGGCGCGTTGAACACCATCACTGGCCTCTGCACCGCCTACATGGATTCGGTGCCTCTGGTGGCGATCACCGGCCAGCAGAACACAAACCTGGTCGGTCGAGACGCCTTTCAGGAGTCGGACGTGATCGGCTGCAGCATGCCGGTGACCAAGCACAACTACATGGTGAAGCGAGTCGAGGACATCGCCCGTGTCATTCACGAGGCGTTCCACATCGCAACGACCGGCCGCCCAGGCCCGGTGCTGATCGACATCTGCAAGGACGTTCAGCAGGCGTCCTGGGAGCCGGTGTGGCCCGACGAGATCGAACTGCCCGGCTACCGCCCGGCCTTCGCGCCCGACCTTAGCAAGCTGGAGGAGGCGGCCGCCGCGCTGACCAGGGCCGAGCGACCCGTCATTCTGGCGGGGCATGGCGTGATCCTTAGCGGCGGCCAGGAGGAGCTGATCGAGGTCGCTGAGAAGAGCGTCACGCCGACCGGCACGACGCTGCTGGGGGTTGGTGCGTTTCCGGTTCGACACCCGCTGTCGCTGCACATGACCGGTTTCATGGGCACCGGCTGGAACCTGAGAGCAGTGCAGAATGCCGACCTTTTGATGATGGTCGGAATGCGTGTGGACGACCGCGTCACGGCCAAGCTGTCCGAGTGGGCGCCGAAGGTGGAGACATTCATCCACATCGACATCGACCCCTCCGAAATGGGCAAAAACGTGCGCCCACACCTGGAAGTCGTGGCGGACGCGAAGACGGCGCTGGCGACCATGCTGCCCCAGATCGTCCCGCCGCAGCCCGCCAGCAGACGGTCGTGGCTGACGCAGATCGACCAGTGGCGTGAGGAGCACCCGCTGAAGTACGTGCGCTCGAACGGCCACATGCAGCCGCAGGACGTGATGATCGAGATGTACCGACGCTGCGACAGCGACGCGATCGTCGTCGCGGACGTCGGCCAGAACCAGATCTGGGCCGCGCTCTGGTGGAACTACACCCGGCCGGGGCTCTTCATCAACTCGGGCGGCGCGGGGACCATGGGCTTCGCGTTCCCGGCTGCAATCGGGGCCAAGATGGCGCGGCCCGAGAAGGCGGTCTGGTGCGTCGCCGGCGAAGGCGGCTTTGTCATGACGGCTCAGGAGCTGTCCGTGGCTGTCAGACATCGGCTGGACGTGAAGGTGGTGCTCCTGAACAACTTCTCGCTGGGCATGGTGCGTCAGTTCCAGGACGATTTCTACGGCGGTGTCCGCTCCGAGGTCGATCTGTCCGAGATGCCTGACTTCGTGAAGCTGGCCGAGGCTTACGGGCTGCCCGGCGTCTGCGTCGAGACGGTGGAGCAGATCAAGCCGGCTTTCGACCTGGCGGAGCGGACGCCGGGACCGGTACTGATCGACTTCCGCATCGATCCCGAGGCCAACGTCTATCCGATAGTGCCGCTGGGCCGAGGCCTGAACGACTTCTGGGAGCTGCCGGATGAGTACGCCTGACGGCATCCACAGGGAGAGCGCAGGTGGCGAGTCGAGGCTGCGGGTCCTGACTGCCGTGGTCGAGGACCACCCTGGCGTTCTGACTCGCGTAAGCGGCATGATCCGGCGGCGGGGGTTCAACATTCAGAGCCTGTCCGTGGGACCAACCGACGCGCCAGGGCGGTCGCGCCTGACGCTGACCGTCGATGCCGGTCACGCGGAGGTCGACCAGGTGCAGAAGCAGCTCGACCGGCTGATCGAGGTGATCGAGGTCGAGGATCTGACCGAGATGCCGAAGCTGAGCCGCGAGCTGGCGCTGGTGAAGCTGGCGGTGACCGGGCCACGCCGCGACCGGGCCGTGGCGGAGGTGGATCGCTTCGGCGGCCGGGTAGTAGACGCCGGCCGGGAGCACGTAATTGTAGAGGTCTCCGGCGAGTTCGACCGGGTCGAGGGCTTTCTCGAGGCACTGCGTCCGTACGCGGTCGTCGAGCTGGCGCGCTCGGGCCCGGTGGCGATGTCGAAGGAGGTTCAGCAGTGAGCAGTGAGGACGGCAGCGTAGGGGCGAGGCGTGCCTCGCCGGCGGCTCGTCCGGTTGACGACCGCGTCTTCATCTTTGACACGACACTTCGGGACGGCGAGCAGTCGCCAGGCTTTGCGCTCGATGGCGACGCCAAGCTCTGCCTCGCGAAGCAGCTCGAGCGGCTCGGAGTAGACGTGATCGAGGCCGGATTTCCGATCTCGTCGCCCGGTGACTTCCGGGCCTGCCAGCGCATCGCCCGCGAGGTGCGAGGCTGCTCTGTCACCGCGCTGGCGCGCGCCGTCAAGGCAGACATCGACGCCGTCTGGGGCGCTATTCGCGACGCGGAGCGGCCGCAGATTCACATCGTCCTGTCCGTCTCCGACATCCACATCCAGCGCAAGCTTGGGCTCAGCCGCGCCGAGGTGATCCGGCGCGGCGTCGAGGCGGTGCAGTACGCGCGCAGCCTCTGCGACGAGGTCGAGTACTCACCCGAGGACGCCGGCCGCGCCGATCGCGACTACCTGCTCGAGACCGTCGAAGCGGCGATGGGCGCCGGCGCCACCGTGATCAACATCCCGGACACGACGGGGTATTGCCTGCCGCAGGAATTCGGCGAGCTGATCGCCTACGTGGTCAGCAACGCACGTGGGTCGGACCGAGCCATCTTCTCGGTGCACTGTCACAACGACCTGGGCCTGGCGACGGCCAACACGATGGCAGGCATCATGAATGGCGCCCGTCGCGTCGAGTGCACGATCAACGGCATCGGGGAGCGCGCGGGGAACACGTCGCTCGAGGAGGTGGTCATGCTGCTGCGGGTACGCCAGGGCGCCCTGGGCCTGGAGACCGCCGTGGACACGACGCAGATCGTGCCGACCTCGCACCTCCTGACCGAGCTGACCGGCGTCCCCGTGCAGCCCAACAAGGCGATAGTGGGCGCCAATGCGTTCGCGCACGCGTCGGGCATCCACCAGGATGGGGTCCTGAAGGACCGGCTGAACTACGAGATCATGCGGCCCGAGGACGTGGGGCTGGACACCAACCGGATCGTCCTGACCGCCCGCTCGGGCCGGCATGCCTTCAAGCACCGGCTCCAGCTGCTGGGTCTGACGCTGTCCGACGAGCGGATCGACGTGGCCTGGGACCGGTTCCTGCGCCTTGCCGACACACGCAAGGAGGTCACGGACGCAGACCTCAAG
>DATFWQ010000211.1:0-3959 GCA_035259145.1 Candidatus Dormiibacterota bacterium
GCCGGGGCCAGGTGCTCCGGCCCTGGGCACACGGCACCTTCACCCGGTCGGCCGCGGCCCTGGCCCGGCGGGGCAGCGCCCACGCGGGGCCGAACGGGGACGGCACGGCCGGCCGGCGGCGGGGCGCCCTCAGCCAGGCGAACGGCCAGGGCGCGGATCGCGAGCTGCCCGGCGCGGGGGAGATCTGGATCTGCAAGCTCGGCTGGTGGGATCAAGCGCCGTGGGACGTCCGCGCCTACGCCGAAGGTCATTCGACCTATCCCTGTGATTCCACGCTCCAGCAGCTCTACGACGGGGCCGAGTTCGAGGCCTACCACGAACTCGGGTCCTCGGCGGTCAGAGCCGCCGCCGCGGCCGAGGGCGGGCTTCCGCTGCCGATCCCCTTGGCTGACTGTCGGCAGGGCGCGCCTGCGCTCGCACGCCGGGATCCCCGGTGAGCGAGCTGAACCCGACGGGGGTGACGGGGCAAGCCTCGCCGTGACGGGCCGAGGCACAACTGACGGCGGTGCCGTGCTACGGCACCGCCGTCAGCCGTGTAGTCACGGTCCTATCGGAGCAGCCTGTTGATCCTCCTCTAGTGATGAGTAGCCGGATGTACGGTCCAGATGCGATGCTTTGTCGCTATTTGGTATCGCTGTCGTGCCGGAGAGCTACGGTTTGCGCCCGAGCGCGACGTTGATCAGCTCGGCGAGACCGAATTTTCCATCGCGGGTGAAGTCGGGGATCGGCGTGAACGCGGTGTGGTGGTTGAGGTAGGACGTGCGGTCGCCGTGAAGCAGGGCGGCGAACACGCCGGCGACGATCCTGCCCCCGACGGGCCCGAGCTTGATGGGGATGTCGTCCGGGGACAGGCTGGAGTCGGCGTTCTCCCAGGACGTCACCTGTGCCTCGGACAGGATATAGGCCCACAGGGGAGCCTGGCCGGCAAAGCTCTCTGCGATCTGCGCGAGGGGTGTCTTCGGATCATCGGCGGTCGCCTTTCCGATCACCAGCTTCTCGTCGGTGATCGGCTCCTCACCGAGTGCCTTGGCCACCTGCTGCCCGGTAGGCAGCGAGAAGGTCCGTCCGCGTTCGAGGTTGCGCAGCGCCAGTATCGACGGATCCGAGGCGATCTGAGGGGGCAGGTCGTGGAGCGGGCTCGCCAGACTGGTATCGATCTTGTAGGCCTTTTGTGGCACGCGGGCTTTGGGGTCATACAGCGGTGCTATCGCCCTGGGTTCCGCGGTGTGCTCGAGGTCGATGAAGAACTGCCAGTCGATGGCCCAGTCGCTCGGGATCGGACGGAATCCTCGAAGATCAGCGGCGTCATCGACGTGCGCTGTGTCGTCCTCCTTCGGGAGGAAGATGGGGCGGCGCTCGACCGTCGTGTTAAGCCGGTACAGGGGACGGATCATGGCGTGCCCGAAGCGGAAGGCCGCCACGGAAAACTCCACAGGCATGAGCCTTAGGCCGTTCTGCGGCCCGGGCAGCCTCGGAGTGGGGTTGTAGGGGTCGGCGAAGATGCTCTGGTACGTATCGCTGTTGACGATCTTGGGCAGATAGTCCGTGACCAGCATCCACTGGTAGTGCCTTCGGACCTGTTGGCGGACCGCATCGAAGCTGACATCTTTGCCTAGCTGGTCGGGTTTGGCCAGGTAATCGGCGACCTGGTTGTGGAACCGCAGGAAGATGGCGTGAAGCTGCGCCACGATGCGGTTCTCGTCGTTGCGTGGATCGCCGATAAGCGCCCGGCCATTCGGCCCGCGGGGCAGGTCGCGGGCATTTGGGTCGAAGGGGTTCCCCGACATCCGCTCACCCAGCTGCATGTGGATTCTGTCTGTGTCGTACAGGTAGGGCTGGTCGTCGGGCCCGCGCCCGTAGAGGTTGTCGAGGTCGAAGCGCGGCGTGCGGAAGTCCGCCAGGGCATCGAGCTCTTGGCCGGTCAGCGCCTCCCGCAGCCGGGACGTGGGGTCGAACGTGAGGTCGTGGTCGGTGAACTGGCCCAAGTAGGTGTAGGCGGCCGTGATGTCCGGGTCCTCCTCGGGATCGGGCTTGCCCTCCTGGGTGGGTGGGAGCTCCGGATCCGAGGTCATCCTCTCGGCCAGCCGCCTGAGGTCAGGCGGGTAGAACTCGGGGCCTTCCGGGAGCAGCCTAATGAAGCGGCCGCCCGCCACCGTGCCGAACCGATCGTCCTCAATCGGGTCCCACTCGTCCTTGTGTCGCCCCCACCATGTGCCGTGATAAAGCCCGGTCATCCTCGCTCCCTTCCAAGCGGCACCGGAACAGCCGGTCCCAGAGGTAGCTCCCTTGCCCACGGCGCTGCCGCGTTCTCGGGGCATTCACCGCCATCTCTGCCTTGTCACCACTGTCAAACCGGCATGACCGGAAACTGGCGGTCAGTGGCGCGGCGACGTCAGGCCCGCATTCCGATACCGTCAGGGTTGCCGTCTGTCGGCCAGCCGGTCTCGTGCCTGCTTCGTGCCCGTCAGGCCAGACCCGGCTGCGGCTCCGTGGTCGTGGAGCCGGTGCCGCTCTGCCCCTGTGGGCTTCCGGAGCCGCCACCAGGCGGGTACTTAGCCCTCCATACCGCCTTTACTCCTTTGGCCCTATCTGCGGCACTTATTCCCGAATTTTCTTGTTCGAGAACGGTCGGCCAGACTTCTGCTACACGCGTGACGACCGTCACGTACTCTTCTCCCTGGTCCAATTCTATCGCTGGGACTTCCACCGGTATCGTGGGTGGTTCGGTGGCTTCTTTTGAATCAGGGTGAGGAACCTTCTTCTTGATATTGAAAGAGGCATAAGTGCCATTAGTCTGAGTAATATAACCGGATATTTCAACCTCCTGATCAGGTGTGAAGCCGACGACCAGCACGTCAAGCACGACAGAACCATTGTCCTTTTGCCTAATTGTTTCGACATGCGGGAGAACGCCACTAGCCATGAATGGATCCTTTCAGCTGGCTGGTTAAATCCTTACAGGGAGTAAAGAGCTCCTTTCAAGTGGGTGCGTACTGGGTTAGATGCCCCAGCGACTGCCGGACTCCTGGCAGGTTGCCTTTGCGCTGATAGAGGTCAACGGCCCGGGCAGTAGTGGCGCGCGCTTCGGTGACCCGGCCGAGCGCCGCGAGGACGTGCGCCAAGTCGAGCAGGATGTCGGCGTGCTCGCTGAGGAAGTCCGTCTGTGCGGCGAGGGCAGCCGCAGAGCGCGCGAGTTCCTCGGCTTTGCGATGACGGCCGCGGTCGGCCAGTATTCTTGCCAAAACTCCCTGGCTGAGCGCTGGGGTGACGAGGTCTTCACCGGCCGCGGCTTCCTGGCTCATCGCGATCAAGCGAATGGCTTCGTCATACCGGCTCTGACCTTGCGCCGCGATAGCTCTGGCCAGTTTCGCCGCGGTGGTGGCCAGGTAGCGCCGCTCACCCATCTGGTACAGGGAGCCGTATTCGAAGCGAAGGTGCTTCTCCGCGGTCGCTGGATCGCTGGCGAGCATTGCGATGAGAGCAGCAGGCTCGGTGATCGCCGCCGTTATCGGGGCACCGAGCGTGTCCAGGACGCTTTTCGCGCTGTTGAGCGTCGTCTGTGCTGCCGTGATATCGTCCCGCATCGCGTACAGGCCTGCCAGATAATGAAGGATAACCGCCCTTCCGAAGGGGTGATTTCCGATCTCATCGAGATAGTCTTGACATCGCCGGACCCCTTCCTGCGCCGGAGTTGGACCCCAGAGTGCGGCTGAGGCGAGCCAGGCGAGGATATCGGCCAGTTGCCTCCGATCGTTCGCCTTGCGCGCGTATTCGGCAGCGCGGTGCCAGGCGTATTCGGCGGCGCCAGATCTGGCGTGGTTCCAGTGCAGCGCAGCCTCTACCTGCCAGGTTCGGCAGATTCCCAAGTCGTCGAGGCACCGGTCGAATTTGCTGCGCAATTCGGGAAGCGCGCGGGTGATCTCCATTACCGCAGCATCCGGGTCCAGTTCCAACCCCAA
>DATFWQ010000212.1:0-10869 GCA_035259145.1 Candidatus Dormiibacterota bacterium
CGTTATAATCGGGTGACGCTCTTATGAGCCATCGCCCGTGCCTCCCCGCCCGCAGGACTTGCAGCTATGGCAGTGTCTGGAAAGCGACGCTTCGACGACGACCGGGTCGTGCGCTATGAGACCGCCGAGAAGAACTTCGAGGTGGAGGTCGCACGGACCCTCAATAAGTGGTGCGTCACCGTCTACCAGCTTTCAGACAGGTCCATCGTCGCACAGGACTTCTTCCCGGAACGGTGGAAGGCACTTGCCCGGGCGCAGGATTTCGTCCGCCTGCTGAACCAGCGCAAACGTGAAGGGGAGGCGGGAGATCACGACCGGTGACTTGCATCGTTAGAATCGCCGTCCTGTGAGCTGGTCTTTCCTGCGGCGCGAGTGGGGCGCGGTGACCTTCGTCCTTACAGTGTTGCTGGGCGTAATCGTCGTCCCCCTGGCGCTGATCCTCGGCAAACACTAGGGGCCCCTATCTGGGGGACACGCCCCCCCGAAACGAATCTCGTCAAGGCACGCTCCGCTCTTCGGCCTTGACCAGATTCGGGTGTTGTGGCCTCCGCCACAACACGCCCCCTACGGCGCCTGAGGAGAGGCGCCGTCCCCACTTCGTGGGCCCCGGGGTGCAGTCCTGACCACTTCCCGCTTATCTGGGGGGCAAGCCCCCACGGCCGCTGAGGAAAGCGGCCGTCCCCACTGCGTGGGGCCCCGGCGTGTCCACGCTCGCTTATACGGGGGCGTGCCCCCAGACAGGCGACCGTGCGGTTATCTCGTGGCGTTCTCTTGGTGGAAGAATGGTGCGCACTGTGCTTGACCAGGGGATGATCGGCCGCGTAGGCCGGGTGACCGGAGTCATCGGTCCAGGCCGTCTGGGGGAGGTCATGATTGCTGTGAGGGGCGGCAGCGAAGCCTTCAACGCCTACGCCTCCGACCCCGGAGAGACGATCTCAAAGGGAGCAAGAGTCGTCGTGGTCGAGTACTTTCCGCCGCGCACGGTCGTAGTCAGCCCGGCCTGACGGGCAAGGAGGGCAAGGCCCATGAACATCGGCTCGTTCATCTCGACGGTGGCGGTGGTAGCAATAGTCTCCGCTCTGGCGGTCCTCGTCCTGCTGGTGCTGCTCTTCAAGAGCACCTGGCGGATCGCTGAGCCTAACGAGGCGCTGATCATCTCCGGGCGCCCGCATCGCAACAAGGGCCTGGAGGAGAGCCTCGGATTCAAGATCGTCACCGGCCGTGGCACGCTTGTCATGCCCGGCCTCCAGGCTGTGCGCCGCCTTTCGCTCGACCTTCGCGAGACCGATCTCCAGATCGACTGCGTGACCCACCAGGGCATCCCCCTGCGTGTGCGCGGGGTGGTCATCTACAAGGTGGGCGACGACCTGGTGTCGGTCGCCAACGCCGCCCGGCGCTTCCTCGACCAGCAAAACCAGATGGACCAGCGCGTCCACAACCTGTTCGCCGGCCACCTCCGTGCCATCATCGGCAACATGACCGTCGAGGAGATGATCCGCGACCGGGAGAAGCTGACCGAACTCACCCGCGAGCACGCCGGTACCGAGATGGAGAAGCTGGGCCTGATCGTGGACTCCCTCCAGATTCAGGAGATCCTCGACCCCACCGCCTACATCCAGAACCTGGCGCTGCCCCACGCCGCAGCCGTGGAGCGCGAGGCGCGAATCGCGCGAGCGCAGGCCGATCGCGAAGCGACCGAGAAGGAGCAGGAGGCTGAGGCCCAGAAGGCGCTGGCTCGTCGTGACACGCAGATCAGGCAGGCCGGCTACCAGGCCGA
The DNA here is from genome assembly GCA_035259145.1 of Candidatus Dormiibacterota bacterium. Taxonomy (GTDB): domain Bacteria; phylum Chloroflexota; class Dormibacteria; order Dormibacterales; family Dormibacteraceae; genus CF-161. The sequence continues at coordinate 1,778 of DATFWQ010000212.1, forward strand.
GGTCGACCGGGCAGCGGCGCAGGCGAAGCAGGCCGGCCCACTTTCTGAAGCGACGGCCCGCCAGCAGGTAGTGGTCGAGGAGACCCGCGTCGCCGAGCTGGAAGCGGAGCGCAGGGAGAAGGACCTGCTGGTAGAGGTCCGCAAGCCGGCAGACGCGAAGGCGTACGAGCAGGTGACCCTGTCCCGAGCGCAGCGCGATGCTCACATCCAGGAGGCCGAGGCGCGTGCCAGGGAGATCGAGCTCCAGGCAGCCGCGGACGCGGCTCGAGTCAAACTGGCTGCCGGGGCCCAGGCAGAACGCGTCAAGGTCGAAGCTGAGGCATCATCGGCTCAGACGCGCATGATCGGCGAAGCCGAAGCTGCAGCAACCCAGGCCAGGGGCCTTGCGGAAGGCGAGGCGATCAGGGCTCGCGGAATGGCGGAGGCCGAGGCGATCAAGGCACGGGCGGAGGCGCTGGAAGGAAACCAGGACGCGATAATCGGCCAGCAGCTGGCAGAGAAGTGGCCCGAGATCGTCGAAGCGGCGGCCAAGCCATTCGGTGACATCGATCAGATGATCGTGCTCAACGGCGCTCAGGGGATCTCAGACGCCCTGGCCCAGGCTCTCAGCCAGGGAATCGCCGGGCTGCAGCTCGCCCGCCGCCTTCTGGTCGACCCCAACGGCGTCGCCCCGATCACGGCCGGTCCTCGCCCGGAGGGAGGGGGGTCCCCCGTGGCCCGCCGAGACCGGTCGCGCAGCGGGCGCACTCCAAACGAGGCTGACAGCGTGTGAGCTTCTGGCACCGACTCCTGCTGGTGCTCGGCATACGTGCCGGCCAGGTGAGGGGCGAGGTCGAGGACCCGCGAGAGGCCCTCGACCTCGCGTATGCGCGGCAGCTGCAGCTTCAGGCGAAGGTCCGACGCGCTGTCGCCGACGTGGTGACGGCGCGCAAGCGCATCGAGCTGCAGGCCAGGCAGCTAGAGGCATCGCCCGACCGGCTGGAGCAGCAGGCTCGGACAGCGCTTCAGGATGGCCGGCAAGACCTCGCCCGCGACGCGCTGCTGCGCAGAGCAGTCATCCGGGGCGAGCTGGGCGAGCTGGAGCGCCAGTCCAGCATGCTGGCCGCAGAGGAGGGGAGGCTGATCGATGCATCGAAACGGCTTGAGCTTCAGGTCCAGCAGTTCCGCATTCGGAAGGAGGCGGTGAAGGCGGCATACGTTGCAGCCAGGGCCCGCGCCCAGGCAAGCGAGGCTCTGGCCGGACTGACGCAGGACGACACCGAGCTTGGACTGGCCGTCGAGCGGGCTGAACACCGAATCGCCGACACTCGGGCTCGGGCCGCAGCGCTGGAGAACCTCGTTGCCAGGGGAGGCCTACAGCGTGGGTCGCCGGGTTCCGACGAGCTCCAGGCCCAGCTCCAGCTGCCCGCAGCCGACGCGGAGGTGGCCGCGGAGCTCGCACGCCTGGAAGGTGACCTGCTCTGGGGTGGCAAAGCCCTGGAGCCAGGCGAGGACAGATAGGCCCTCCACCATCCACTTCTGGTAGCCGCAGCGGGCGCCGTACCGGGTTGGCTACCGTGACACATGTGAACGCGGAGACGAGGCTGCGCGAACTGCTCACCCGCCGAATCGCGGTGCTCGACGGGGCGATCGGGACGATGATGCAGCGCCGGCGTCTCGCCGAGGCCGACTTTCGGGGTGAACGCTTCCGCAACCATCCCAGGCCGCTGCAGGGTGACAACGACATCTTGTGCCTGACGCGGCCGGACGTGGTTGAGGAGGTGCACCGTGCGTACCTCGAGGCCGGCGCGGACATCATCACGACGAACACCTTCACCGCCACGCCGGTCTCTCAGGCCGACTACGGTCTGAGGGCGCTGGCCTACGAGATGAATCGGGCCGGGGCGGAGATTGCAAGGGCAGCTGTCTCCGCGTACGGCGACCGCTTCGTAGCCGGGTCCCTGGGTCCGACGAATGTCACTCTCTCGCTTTCACCCAGGGTCGACGACCCCACCTACCGAGCCGTGACCTTCGAAGAGCTGAGGGCCGGCTACGCCGAGGCCGCTCGGGGGCTGCGGGACGGCGGCGTCGACCTGCTGATGGTCGAGACCGTGTTCGACACTCTCAACGGCAAGGCGGCCATCGCCGCCGCCCGTGAAGTGGCCCCGGAGCTGCCACTCGTCGTCTCGGTCACCATCGTCGACCGCAGCGGCCGCAACCTCTCCGGGCAGACCGTGGAGGCGTTCTTGACGTCGGTCGAGCACGCGGAGCCGCTCGCTGTCAGCATCAACTGCGCACTGGGCGCGGCCGAGATACGGCCGTACCTCGTCGACCTGGCTCGTGCCGCCCCAGTCCCCGTCTTCTGCTATCCCAACGCGGGCCTGCCCAACGCCTTTGGCGGCTATGACGAGCTGCCCGAGACGATGGGCGCGCTGCTCGAGGAGTTCGCCACGAGCGGACTCGTCAACGCACTAGGGAGCTGCTGCGGCACTGGGCCTGAGCACACTGCCCTGATCCGCGCCGCGGTGGAGGGGCTGGCGCCGAGACCGATACCCGCGCGCTCGCGCCGCACCCGCTTGAGCGGCCTGGAGCCGTTCGAGATCGCGCCCGACACGAACTTCGTGATGATCGGGGAGCGGACCAACGTCACCGGGTCAGCGCGCTTCCGGCGCCGGATCGAGGCCGAGGACTACGCCGGCGCACTCGAGATCGCGCTGGAGCAGGTGCGAGGCGGCGCCAACCTGCTGGACGTGAACATGGACGCGGACCTGCTCGACTCCGAGCGGGCGATGGGCCGGTTCCTGAACTTGCTCGCCACGGAGCCCGAGGTGGCCAGGCTGCCGATCATTGTCGACAGCTCGCGGTTTTCGGTGCTGGAGGCAGGCCTCAAGTGCCTCCAGGGCAAGGGCCTCGCCAACTCGATCAGCTTGAAAGAGGGCGAGGCGGCCTTCCTGGAGCAGGCTCGACGGGTGCGGCGGCTGGGAGCCGGCGTTGTGGTGATGGCGTTCGACGAGCGGGGCCAGGCTGATACCGCCGAGCGCAAGGTCGAGATCTGCGAACGCGGCTACCGGCTGCTCACCGAAGGGGTTGGGTTTCCGCCCGAGGACATCGTCTTCGACCCCAACGTGCTTGCTATTGCAACCGGCATCGAGGAGCACGCGGGCTATGCCAGGGCGTTCATCGAGGCCACGAGGGAGATCAAGCGGCGCTGCCCCGGCGCGAAGGTGTCCGGCGGCATCTCCAACCTCTCTTTCTCTTTCAGGGGCAACGACCGGGTCCGGGAAGCGATCCACTCGGCCTTCCTGTACCACGCGATCAAAGCCGGCCTGGACATGGGCATCGTCAACGCGGGCCAGCTCGCCGTCTACGAAGACATCCCGCCCGATCTGCTCGAGCTGGTCGAGGACGTGATCTTCGACCGCCGGCCGGACGCTACGGAGCGGCTGGTGGAGTTTGCGCGCTCCGTGAGCGGCGAGGGAACCCGGCGGGAGCGCGACCTGAGCTGGCGCGAAGGCACGGTGGAGGAGCGGCTGACACACTCGTTGGTCCATGGTGAGGTCGATTTCATCGAAGAGGACACCGAGGAAGCGCGCCAGAAGCTGGGCCGGCCGCTGTCGGTGATCGAAGGACCGCTGATGGCGGGCATGCAGGTGGTGGGGGACCTTTTCGGCGCCGGCAAGATGTTCCTGCCCCAGGTCGTCAAGAGCGCACGCGCCATGAAGCGGGCTGTCGCCTATCTGGAGCCGTTCATGGAGGCGGACAAGAGAGCTGCTCTCGCAGCCGGTGGGCGATCGGACGGAGACGCCCAGGCCAAGGTGGTGCTGGCCACCGTGAAAGGCGACGTGCACGACATAGGCAAGAACATCGTCGGGGTGGTGCTGGGCTGCAACTCATACCAGGTGGTCGACCTGGGGGTGATGGTGCCTGCAGAGCGCATCCTGGACACGGCTGCGGCTGAGGGTGCTGCCGTGGTCGGCCTCTCCGGGCTGATAACGCCGTCGCTGGACGAGATGGTGCGCGTGGCTCGGGAGATGGAGCGGCGCGGCCTCAATCTGCCGCTGCTGATCGGCGGCGCCACCACGTCAAAGCAGCACACTGCCGTCCGAATCGCGCCCGAGTACTCGGGCCCGACGGTTCATGTGGTGGATGCCTCCCGGGTGGTCGGCGTCGTTTCCAGCCTGCTCGACGCGGAGCGCCGTGCGGAGCTGGACAGAGAGAACCGCGAGCTGCAGGAGCGACTGCGCGATCAGCACGCGGGGAAGGCGACGAGGACGTTGCTGACCCTGGATGCTGCGCGCGAAAACCGGGCCAGGCCGGCGTTCGACGGCCTGGAAGTGCCCTCCTTCACCGGCCGCCGCGTGGTCGAGCCGTCCCTCGCCGTGCTACGCGGATACATAGACTGGACATTCTTCTTCCACGCCTGGGAGCTCCGCGGCCGCTTTCCAGGAATCCTCTCGCACCCTGAGCTTGGACCCGCCGCGAGAGAGCTATACGAGAATGCACAGACTCTGCTCGACGAGATCGTCGCCAACGGGTGGCTGCGGGCTCGGGGCGTCTTTGGCTTCTGGCCGGCGCGGGCTTGTGGCGACGACCTCGTGCTGGACAATGGAGTCAGGTTCCCGATGCTCCGGCAGCAGGTGGATCACGGCGACGACCGGCCCAACCTGTCGCTGGCCGACTTCGTGAGCGCGGCCGGAGACCACCTGGGCGCCTTCGCCGTCACCGCCGGCGTAGGCGCCGAAGAGCTGGCGAAGCGCTTCGAGGCAGATCAGGACGACTACCGGGCGATCATGGTCAAGGCGCTGGCTGACCGGCTGGCAGAGGCATTCGCCGAGTATCTGCACGAGATGGCCAGGCGGGAATGGTACGAGCGGGGTCCGCGGCTCACCAACAGGGACCTCATCGCCGAGAAGTACCGCGGCATCCGGCCGGCTTCTGGCTATCCGGCCTGCCCCGACCACACTGACAAGCGGACGCTGTTCGATCTGCTGGGCGCGCGCGAGCTGGGCCTAGAGCTCACCGAGACGTGCGCGATGACACCGGCGGCCTCGGTAGCAGGGCTCTACTTCGGCCACCCCGAGGCCCGCTACTTCACAGTTGGCAAGATCGGCCGCGACCAGGTGACGGACTACGCAAGCCGAAAGGGCATGACCGTGTCTGAAGTCGAGCGCTGGCTCAGGCCGAACCTCGGCTACGAGCCGGCGCCAGACCCTGCCCTTCAGTAAAAGGCTTGACGGGAGAGGCGCTGAAGCGGTCACATGCCGCGCAGGCAGCCGTCAGGCGCAGAGAAGATCTTCGCCGTTCGAGGGCACGATCTGGTCCCAGCGCAGTGTAAGTTCGGCCATCGGCCGGTCGGCGGAGCGGACACTCATCTCGATCCTGTCGGTCAGCCGGAGCCGCGCCACCTGGGCGCAATCCTGGAGGAATGGGAAGATGACCGGGCGAATGAGGTTGGTCACGTAGTCGACGGCTCTGACGTCGCCGCCGGATCGGGCGCCCATGATGGACCGATCCTGGAAAGCCATCACTACCACCTCGTCGCTAAGGGCAACGGGGTGGGTCCAGCCATGTGCCGCCTGCACCAGCGTTGCCAGCAGACGCAGACGGGCTTCCAGGCGCCTCATGGGCTCCGCCGGCCCCTCGATCCAGAGGGGGACGTCGCGGAGCGGGCGGAAGGGTTCCTGCTCCGGATAGCGGGCGCTGAGACCGAGGTCGGCCACCCCCGCGAATGGCCCGGGAACTTTGATCGTGATCTCGTCCATCTAGCCCTGGTGTCGCAAGTACGGCACCAACCTCTATCCATTCATTAACGCACGGATGCCCGATTCTGCCAAGCCTGTGCCTGGCGACGGTTACAGTGGCTCCGGGTTCCATGGCCCTAGAGGGAATCCGAGTCCTTGACCTCACCCGGTTGCTGCCCGGGGCCATCTGCACACTCCTCCTCGCCGACATGGGCGCTGACGTGATCAAGGTGGAGGAACCCGGCTCGGGTGACTACATGCGGTGGCATCCGCCCCTGCGGGACGGTCAGAGCGTGCTGTTCAACGTTCTCAACCGCAACAAGCGGAGCGTGACCCTGAACCTGAAGTCGGACGCCGGCCGCGAGCTCTTTCTGGACATGTGCCGGCGGGCCGACGTTGTGGTCGAGGGGAATCGACCAGGTGTGATGGCCCGCCTCGGTCTGGCCTGGCCGGTGCTCCGCGAACGCAGCCTGAAGCTGATCATGTGCGCGATCACGGGCTACGGCCAGGACGGGCCCTTCTCGCAGCGGGCCGGGCACGACCTCAATTACATGGCCATCGCCGGAGCCCTGTCGATGAACGGCCGCCGGGGCGACGCTCCACATCCGCTGGCCGTGCAGGTCGCGGACATCGGCGGCGGCGGGCAGGCCGCAGCCACCGCCATCCTGGGCGCCCTGCTCACGGTCGCCCGCGGCGGTGAGGGACGGTACCTGGACGTCTCCATGACCGACGGCGCGTTCAGCTGGCTCGCCGTCCCACTGGCCCAGGTGAGTGCACAGGGATCCATCCCACGCGGCATGCACCGCCTGACCGGTCGCTACGCGTGCTACGGCGTGTACGAGTGCGCCGACGGCCGCTTCATGTCAGTCGGAGCCCTGGAGCCGAAGTTCTGGCGGGCGCTCTGCGAGGCGCTCGGTCGCCCGGACCTGATCGAGGGCCAGTACGCCGAAGGTGAGGCGCAGGAGCGCTTGCGGTCCGACGTCGCATCTGTGTTCGCCGCACGGAGCCGCGATGAGTGGAGCCAGGTGCTCGGCGGCCTGGACGTCTGTTGCGAGCCTGTGCTCGAGCTGGAGGATGTGGCAGCCCACCCCCAGATTAGGGCGCGAGGTCTGCTCGTCGACGAGCCAACCGGCCTGGAGATTGCTCCGGCTGTTCGGCTAAGCGAGGCCTGGCGTCGCAAAGGGCCACCGCGCCTTGGTGAGGACACGGCCGAGATCCTGGCCAGTGTGGGCGTCGACGAGCACCGGCTGAAGGAGCTCCGAGCGGCCGGCGTCGTTTGAGACCCGAGCCTGCTGGTCATCGCGGCGTCACCGGGCATCTACGGGGGCAGGGTGGTTGCGCGTCGTCGGCCGCCGGGAGCTGTTCGAGCGGCGCTCAGAGGGGTCAGGTCCACTTCTGTGGGCCGAGAGGGGGTCAGGACGGGCCGGCGATCTCTGCCCAGACTCGCTCGACCTGAGCCTGCAGCCGCGCCATGGTGCCGGTGTTCTCGATGACGCGCGTCGCCAGCCGGCGCTTCTCCTCGATCGGCATCTGGGCCGCGATGCGCGCGCGTGCCTGCTGCGCGGTCATCCCACGCAGGTCGACGAGCCGGCGGACCTGCAGCTCCTCGGGCGCGTAGACGAGGACCACGTCCTCGAACACGCCCGCTCCGCGGCTCTCGAAGAGCAGGGGGATGTCCAGCACCACCACCTGGTCGCCCCGCTCGGCCGCCTCCTGCTGGCGTTCGGCCATCCACTGCCGCACCAGGGGGTGGACGATCCCGTTCAGCCGCCGGCGGGCATCGGGGTCGTTGAACGCGATCTCTGCCAGGCGGGCCCGGTCCAGCTCGCCATCAGCTGTGACGATGGTCGGGCCGAACTCCTGAGCCAGGCGCCGCAGGCCCTCCGTGCCCGGTGCCTGCACGGCTCTGGTCGCCTCGTCGGCGTCGATGACGGTCGCTCCCATTCTCCGCAGCATGGCCGAGACCGTGCTCTTTCCCGTGGCGATCCCCCCGGTGAGGCCTACGACTTTCATAACCGCTTACGATGTTGCGCCAGTGGCCGACGAGGAGAAGCTGGACGCGATAGTGGTCGGCGCCGGCCCTTCGGGAACGGCGGCCGCCTTCACGATGGCGAAGGCCGGACTGCAGGTTGCCCTGGTCGAGAAGGGCGTCAAGCCCGGCTCGAAGAACGTCATGGGCGGCATCTTCTACAACCATTACCTCGAGCAGCTCATGGGGGATGACTGGAAGCAGGCGCCGCTGGAGCGTCCGATAATCGACGAGCAGCGCTGGCTGATGACCGACCACGCGGCCATCGCCCTCGGCTACAAGAACATCCGCAACCGCGAGCATCCCCACTCGTTCTCAGTGCTGAGAGCCAGGTTCGACCCCTGGTTCGCGGGCAAAGCCGAAGAAGCCGGCGCGTTCCTCATCCCCGAGACGGTGGTCGAGGAGCTGCTCATCAAAGGTGGGAAGGTCGTCGGGGTGCGCACCGGCCGCGAGGGCGACCTCTACTCGAATGTGGTGGTGGTCTGTGAGGGCATCGGGCTCGGCAGTCAGCTCCTGGTGCGGGCCGGCCTCAAGAAGCCGCTCAAGGCCAATCAGGCCGCGATGGCAGCCAAGGAGATCATCGCGCTCGATCCGGCGGTGATCGAGTCAAGGTTCAACTGCGAGCCAGGCGAGGGCGCTTCGGTCGAGTGCTACGGCGCGGCAACGCGGGGGCTGAGCGGTTTCATGTTCATCTACACGAACCGCGACACGCTCAGTGTCGGCGGCGGCGTGCTCCTCAGCGAGATGTCTGATACGCGGCTATCGCGAGAAGAGCTGGCCCGACGGACGCCCAACGAGCTCATGAACCACTTCAAGAGCCACCCCGCCATCAAGCCCCTGCTGCAAGGCGGCGAGACGGTGGAATACCTGGCCAAGATGATTCCCGAAGGCGGTTACAAGGACATACCGAAGCTGTACGGCAACGGCTACCTCGTTTGCGGCGACGCGGCCATGCTGTCCAATCCGGTTCACCGAGAGGGCTCCAACCTGGCGATGGAGAGCGGGCGGTTGGCCGGTGAGACCGTGATCAGAGCGCACGAGCGAGGCGACTTCGGTGAGACGGCGCTCCGCGAGTACAAGCTGCGGCTGGACAGGAGCTGGATCATGGCCGACATGCGAAAGTACGACGGCGCAGTCCCGCTGCTGGAGCACAACCCACAGATGCTGGGCAAGTACCCCCAGGTCCTCGACCGGGCCATGGACGAGTTCTTCCGCGTAGACGGCGTGTCCAAATGGGATAAGCAGTCCAGGATCCTGCGGGCGTTCCGCAAGGCGGGCCTGTTCAGGATGGGCTGGGACACGCTGAAGGCGGGCTGGACGCTCACCCGGCCGATCCACCGATA
>DATFWQ010000213.1:0-7503 GCA_035259145.1 Candidatus Dormiibacterota bacterium
CTTGTCCATCACGAGGTTGATGAAGCCGGGATCCTGGTGTGTGAAGCCGTTGTGATCCTGGCGCCAGACGTGCGACGTCAGCAGGTAGTTCAGCGACGCGATCGGTTTCCGCCAGGGAATGCCGCGTGTCACCTTCAACCACTTGGCGTGCTGGTTGAACATCGAGTCGACGATGTGGATGAACGCCTCGTAGCAGTTGAACAGGCCGTGACGGCCGGTCAGCAGGTAGCCCTCCAGCCAGCCCTGGCAGAGGTGTTCGCTGAGCACCTCCATGACGCGACCGTCCGGGGCGAGGTGATCATCACCTGGTACGAGCTCTGCCATCCAGGTGCGGTCGGTGGCCTCGAACAGGTGAGACAGCCGGTTAGAGGCGGTCTCGTCCGGTCCCACGATCCGGAAGCTGTCGGGGTTCATGCGCACCGCGTCGCGCAGGAACGCGCTCAGAACCCGGGTGGCCTCGCTCGTGGTCGTTCCCGGGCTGGGGACCTCCACCGCGTAGTCGCGGAAATCGGGCAGCCGCAGATCCTTCAGCAGGAGCCCGCCGTTAGCGTGGGGGTTGGCGCTCATCCGCCGGTCGCCCCAGGGTGGCAGTTCGGCCAGCTCCGGCCTCAGTCTGCCGGCGTCGTCGAAGAGCTCTTCGGGCCGGTAGGATCGCATCCACGCTTCCAGGGCCCGCAGGTGCTCAGGATTGGTTCGAACCTCGGCGAGCGGCACCTGGTGAGAACGAAAGGTGCCCTCGGTGGGCAGACCGTCCACCTCCTTGGGGCCCGTCCAGCCCTTCGGCGTGCGAAGCACGATCATGGGCCAGCGAGGCCGTTCAGTCTGGCTTCGGTCCCGGGCTGCCTGCTGCATGCTCGCGATTCGATCGAGCACCTGGTCCAGCGCCGCCGCCATCAAGCCGTGCATCACGGTGGGGTCGTCGCCTTCGACGAAGAGCGGCTCGTGACCCAGGCCCTCGAGCAGGCGCCGCAGTTCGTCCTCCGGGATGCGCGCCAGCACGGTCGGACTGGCGATCTTGTAGCCGTTCAGGTGCAGGATGGGCAGGACTGCCCCGTCCGTCGCCGGGTTCAGGAACTTGTTCGAATGCCAGCTGGCGGCGAGGGGCCCGGTCTCTGCTTCGCCGTCACCAACCACGCAGAACACGACCAGGTTGGGGTTGTCGAAGGCGGCGCCGTAGGCGTGGGTGAGCGAGTAGCCGAGCTCGCCGCCCTCGTGGATGGACCCCGGAGTCTCCGGCGCCACGTGGCTCGGAATGCCGCCGGGAAACGAGAACTGCCGGAAAAGCCGGCGCATCCCGTCGGTGTCGCTGGTGACGGCGGAGTAGACCTCGCTGTATGTGCCCTCGAGGTAGGCGTTGGCCACGATTCCCGGTCCGCCGTGGCCGGGCCCCATGACGTACATCGCGTCGAGGTCCCGCGCCTTTATCACCCTGTTCAGGTGCACGTACATGAAGTTCAGGCCTGGCGTCGTCCCCCAGTGGCCAAGCAGGCGGGGCTTGATGTGCTCCGGACGGAGCGGCTCACGGAGCAGTGGGTTGTCGAGCAGGTAGATCTGGCCGACCGAGAGGTAGTTGGCCGCGCGCCAGTAAGCGTCCATGCGGCTCAGGTCGTCCGGGGACAGTGGTTGAGCGGCCGTGCCGGCCGGGCTGCTGGGTGCAGCGGTACTCCGCACTCCAAACAGTTTGCCGGGTCTGCTCGGACGCCGCCCGGATGAAGCCGGCTAGTGGACTGGTTACTTCAGAGGTTGCAGCCCCTCGCCCGTCAGCAGGTACGCGGCAGCGTCGCCGTCAGGGCTGCCGGCAGCGAGGCGCAGGAAAGCCGCTCCCGCAACTCGCGGCGTGACCGGCTCGCCCAGCTGCGCCAGGTAGTCTGCCTCGGAGAGGCCACTGCGAGCCGCGTAAGCGGCGACGGCCGGCCGGCCGAGGTCGGTTGCAGGCGTGAGCCTGGGCAGGACGGCGGTGACTGTGATTCCAAGGCCGCTGCGGCGGGACTCCTGCGCCGCGTACTCCGCCATGAAGCGCTGGGTTGCCTTTGCGCCTGCGTAGCCCCCGCTGAGCGGCGACCCCTGGAGCGCGGCTCCGCTGCTCATCACGATTACGCGGCTGCCGCGCCGCATGGGGAGGAGGAGCGCTTCGCGGAGCCAGTTGAACGTCATTCGCACGTCGGTGTGCCAGTTGGCAGAGAAGGTTTCCCAGGTGTGGTGGTGAACCGGCCGAAGCAGCGGAGTCGCGCCCGCGACGAGCGCCAGGACGTCCGGCGCGTGCCGCTCCAGCAGGGTGCCTGCCACGATCGGGTCGCTCGCGTCGGCAGCCTCGATTTGAAGCTGGGTGCTTCGGGCGGCGAGGTCGGCGAGAGGGCTGGGGTCCCGTGCCACCGCGACGACTGAGGCGCCCTCCTCGATGAACGCCTCGGCCACGCCCCTCCCGAGCCCGCGACTGGCTCCCACTACCAGGGCGGTCTTGCCTGACAGCTGGTTCATTTGCGATGCCTCTGTTTTTATCGATGAACGAGATGCGGTAACGGTAGAGTTACCGTAACTCTCACGTTACCACAGGTCGGTGGGCAGGCGCAGGCGGTCGCCGGCGTCACAGGACCACAGGGAGAGAGACTGGAATTGGGATGATGGGGAGGTGCTAAAACGAATCGACCACGTGGGTGTAATCGTCGACGACCTGGACGAGGCCAAGCGCTTCCTGGCGCAGTTGGGGCTCCGCTTCGACCGAGACGTCGAGATCCGAGGCCGCCTGCGCGCCGCCTTCTACGCGTGTGGCGAGACCCAGCTGGAGGTCATCGAGATCGACGAAGCGGCGGAGCGAGCACAGCGTCTCGGCGACGGCAGGGCAAGGATCGAGCACGTCGCGTTTGAGGTCGACTCGCTCTCGACTACGATGCAGGCGCTGCGCGGACTGGGCGTCGAGACCACGACCGCCGATCCGATGGCGATCGGCGCCAACCTCAACTACTGGACGAAGGCTGAGACCTGCGACGGTGTTCAGTACCAGCTCATCGAGAAGGGCGCCGCGTCCCGCTCAGGGCCGCCCTGAGCTCAGTCAGCACCCGCCCTAGTCCCGGTAGCCCAACCGCATGCTGCCAGACGCTGCCCGTCACCCACCACCGGTGGGATGGCGGCTACCTGTGGGTGAGCACGGTGGGGGTCCGGAGGGGGAGGCCTGCCTCCCCTTGCCAACTACAACTCGGATCGAACTTTTGCCGCGGCGCCGGCCAGGGCCGTCAGCTTCTGGAACGCCTTCAAGCGCGGCAGGTACTTCATGCCGCAGTCGGGAGCCACAAGAAGGCGCTCGGGCGTCACGAACCTGAGGGCGTTGCGGATCCGGCCGGCGACGACGTCCACCTCTTCCACCGGACTGTCATCGGCGAGGTCGATCACACCAACGAGAAAGCGCTTGTTGGGAACCGCCCTGAGGATCGACAGGTCGACGTTCTGCTGGGCCGATTCGAGTGAGATCTGATCCACGGTCGCGTCTGCAAGCTCGTCGAAGAAGGGATAGCCGTCCGGTCGATCATGGACGATGTGCGCGTATCCGAAGCAGGTGTGCAGTGCTGTGGTCCCCGGCGCGCCGAGCACCGCCCGGTTGATCGCTCGGATCGCGAATCGTCGCGCCTTCTCCGCTCTGGCCTGCAGGTACGGCTCATCAATCTGCACCACGTTCGCGCCCGCAGCGAACAGGTCCCGAAGCTCTTCGTTGACCGCTTCCGCGAGGCTCATCGCCAGCGCCTCGTCGTCGCCGTAATAGTCGTCCTGGGCCTGCTGCGACATCGTGAACGGACCAGGCACCGTGGCCTTGATGGTCCGTCCGGTATGCGCCCGCAGGAATTCGACGTCACGGACGAGGACTGGAGCCAGGCGGCGGATCGGGCCGACCACTCGGGGGACGGGGTTGGGATGTCCCGTCCGGTCGAGGGCTGTGCCCGGTCTTTCGAGGTCCATGCCGTCAAGCGCGGTCGCAAACCTGTTGGAGTAGCTCTCACGCCGTATCTCGCCGTCGGTGACGATGTCGATGCCGGCCAGCTCCATCTCCCGGATCGCGAGCACGGTTGCGTCGTCTTGAGCCTGTTCCAGGAACTCCGGAGCGACACGCCAGATCTCTCGAGCCCGAGTGCGCGGGGGAAGGCGACCGCCGAGGGCTCGCCGGTCGATCAGCCAGTCGGGCTGGGGATAGCTGCCCACCACTGTGGTCAGCAACACTCGGTCATCGCCCGCGAACGGCGGCGCCATGAGCGACATAATCTCAGAGCGCACGATGGAAGCGATGTCCGGGAGCAGTCAGCTGCATGCCAGCGGCCGCCTACAAGACGATGACTGCAACCGGGACTGGATCTGGGAGCGCGAACTCGAAACCGCGTCCGCCGACGAGACGCTGGCCCGAGCCGCCGCGGTCTGGGAGACCCAGCTCAGCCGCGTGGTTGAGAGGTCGCCGTTTTATGCGCGCAGGTTTCGCGAGGCGGGGATCGGTCCTTCGGGCGTGGGTCTGGAGGACATCGCGCAGCTGCCGTTCACCACGAAGGACGACCTCAAGCGGGCGATCGACGAGGAGCCACCCTTCGGGACCAACGTCTGCATGCCCCAGGGCGGGATCAAACGCCTCTACCAGACCAGCGGAACTGCCGGAGCTCCGAGCATCATCGCCCTCTCCTCTGCCGACATAAAGACCTGGACCGCGATAGGAGCGCGCAGCTACTACGCCACCGGCATCCACGACCACCACAGCGTGCTGACGTCGTTTGGGGCCGGCCCGTTCGTGGCCGGGCACACGCACTTCGTGTTGTCGCGGCTTGGAGTCCGGGCGGTACCCGTGGCGCCCGGCGACACAGACAGGGTTCTCTTCAGCCTCAGGTCCGGCCTTGCCGACACATTCCTGGCCACGGCTTCCTTCGCTCAATACATCGCCAACCGACTGGGGCAGAGCGACGTGGGCTCCGGCTCGCCGGCACTGGTCCACGTGGTCACGGGCGGTGAGCCTGGCGGTGGCATACCGGCGATTCGCGACCACATACAGAGCGCACTTGGCGCGACCGTCACGGAGGTCATGGGAATCGGAGACGTGGCGCCTTCGCTGTTCGGCGAGTGCCCGCAGCAGGAGGGAATGCACTTCTGTGGCACCGGCGACGTCTGGCCCGAGCTCGTCGACCTCGACACACGAGAGGCGATGACGATCGAGACGGGCGCCGTCGGCGAGATGGTCTACACGACCCTCACACGCGAGGCGATGCCGGTGGTCCGCTTTCTGGGTGGCGACATCGTAAGGATCGAGGGCACGTCGTGCCCCTGCGGCCGGACCAGCTTTCGCCTGCGCTGTCTCGGCCGCCGAGATGACATGTTCATAGTGCGCGGGGTCAACGTATATCCTTCCGCCATCCTGGCCGTGGTTGGCGAGTTCAGGCCTCGCGTGACCGGACGAGCGCGAGTCGTCCGCCAGGGCAGTGGCGTCAGCGTCCAGCCCCCCGTACCGATAGAGGTAGAGGTACCCGAGCATCCTGCCGATGTGGCGCTGGCCGGTCAGCTGGAGGACGCGATCCGGTCCAGGCTGACCTTCCGGTCCAGGATCGAGCTGATCCCGGAATCAGCCTTCGGCGAAAGCGGATACAAGACCAGGCTGTCCGTGCGACGGGAGTGAGCGGCGGGCCGGCACGGGCGGCGTTGCCGTACCTTCCACGGACGCCCGGGGTGACCTAACATATGCCTTCGCTGGAGGACTGGAGTAGGCCGTGCCCGAGACTGTGCCGGGTATCCATCACGTAACCGCCATCACCGCCGACGCGCAGCGCAACGTGGATTTCTACGTGAGTGTGCTTGGGCTCCGGTTCGTCAAGAAGACCGTCAATTTCGACGTGCCGGACACCTACCACCTCTACTACGGCGACCGGCTGGGTACGCCCGGGACGGCGATGACCTTCTTCGCGTGGCCCCACCTGGGCGGGGGCCGGCAAGGCAGCGGGCAGGTGACGCTGATCTCGTTTGGGGTCCCTGACAGCTCGCTCGCCTACTGGGCCCTCCGCCTTCGGCAGCTGGGCCTGGAAGTCTCCGAGACCACCCGCTTTGACGTCCAGGCCGTCGCGTTCCGCGATCCCGACGGCATGCAGCTGGAGCTGGTGGGGGCCGCGTCAGACGCCCGCTGGGTCCCCTGGCGAGGCGGCCCGGTCGACCCCGTCCACGCCATCCGGGGTTTCCATTCGGTCACCCTCTGTGTGGACGAGGCGGCCTCAACCGTCCGCTTTCTCCGCGACACCATGGGATTCCGTCAGGCAGGTGGCGAGGATGGCCGGACACGCTACGAGACCGGTGACGGGAAGCCTGGCGCGCTGGTCGACGTGCTCGAGGCACCCGATGGCGCGCGAGGGGAGGAGGCGGCGGGGACCGTCCACCATGTCGCCTGGAGGGCCACCGACGAGAGTCAGCAGCTTGCCTGGCGCGAGACGCTGGTCGGGGCCGGGCGTCAGGTCACGCCGGTGATCGACCGCAAGTATTTCCGCTCGATCTACTACAGGGAGCCGGGCGGCGTTCTTTTCGAGATTGCAACCGACCAGCCGGGGTTCACCGTAGACGAGGCGCCAGAGGCGCTGGGCTCGGCGCTTAAGCTGCCGCCTCAGTACGAAGGGCGGCGCGACAAGCTGAACCTCAACCTGCCGCCGATCGTCGTACCGACCACCGCGACGAGCCGCGCAGAACTTTGATCCGGTTTCGGGTGGTCGCAATCTGACCTCTGGGAGAACGAATGCACTTATGAGCGCACTGATGGCTCCGGTCAACCCGATGGCCGCCGAGGGGAAGGACACCGTCCTCGACATCCTTCGCCGCGACCAGAAGAAGTTCTTCGACCTGGTGGAGGACCCCAGGAACTGGAACGTCCAGACGCGCTGCACCGAGTGGGAGGTGCGCGACCTCGTCGGTCACATGATCGACGTCACCGAGGGCTACCTCTCGCGCTGGGAGGTGGCCGGGAAGGGCGAGAGCGCCGGCGCGCTCGGCCTCCCCGTCATGGGAGAGACGCTGAACGACCACGCTCTCGAGTTTCGTAAGCTCTCACGCGACGAGGCGCTGGGCCGTCTAAACGACGACAGGTCGAAGATGATGTCGATCTTCGACGCGCTCACGCCTGACGAGTGGACGGGCTTCATGGTCACACACCCGTACATGGGCCCTGTCCCGGCCGGGTTCTATCCAGCCTTCCACATCATGGACTACGGGATTCACCCCTACGACATTGAGTATGGGCTGGGCGACAAGCTGGCCGAGCTCGACGAAGCCACGGCGGGCGTGCTGATTCCGTACTGCCACATCATCATGCAGTACACGGTCGACCAGAAGGCCGCAGAGGGGGTCGACGCCGTTTACGGCATGGATGTCTCAGGTCCCTGGGGCGGCAGGTGGCGCGCGACCGTCAAAGACGGTCAGTGGTCCTCCCAGCCCGAGGCGGGCGACTTCGAGGGTTGTCAGGCCCTGTTCCGGTATACGCCGTCTGACTTCGTCCTCACGGTCTTCGGC
>DATFWQ010000214.1:0-22675 GCA_035259145.1 Candidatus Dormiibacterota bacterium
CCCGCTAACCAAACGTGCTCCAGGCGTGGAGGCGGTTCAGCCACGCGGGACTTGCGCGCAGCGCTGCGGCGTAAGACTTCACAGCGTCGACGTAGTCCAGATCCCGGTTGTACCGCAGGATCGCCCGATCGTAGTCCGACGGAGCCCCGTTGGCGACCAGAAAGCGGGCAGCGGCGAGGATGGAGTCGCGCGGGCTCATGATGTCGCCACCCCTGCCGTACTGGCTCCAGGTCGACGGCAGGAACTGCATGGGCCCCAGCGCGCCGGCGCTCGACGGCCCGTTCACCCGTCCAAAGTCCGATTCGATGAAGTTGATCGCCGCGAGGTAGCTCCAGTCGACGCCGGTCTGGGCGGCCGCCGACCGGTAGTAGCCGGCCAGCGCCTCGACAGGTTCCGCGGCGGTGAAGCGGCGCGTGTTTCGGGGATGAACCTGCGTGAAGTCGTCGATCTCGGCCAGGCGCCAGAGTGCCCGCAGCGCTTCGGCGATGTGACCAAGCACCGCCGCGTGCTGCTCCGTCAGCAGTGGAAGCTCGGCCGTCTCCCGATCTGGATTGCCGGCCAGGACATAGACCACGGCCTGCTCGCTCCTCACAGCCTGGCGGAAGGCGAATTGAGCCTGTTCGAGCTGGAGGTCCTGCCGGAGCTGGTCTATGGATGTGGACGCCACTCCCCGAGCCCGGAGCCGGTCGACGGTCGCCGACGCTGCCTGGATAGCGCCGGCCGCCTTCGTCAGCTGCGCGGCGCGGCGCTCGGCCTGGGCCTGCGGCCTGCCGCCATTGTCCGGGTCGCCCGCGTACGCACTGGCGCTCGGCAGAAGGCTGCCGAGCGCCACGAGGGCGGCGAGGACGAAGACAGCGATCAGGCGGTGCGAACCTCCTCGATTTCCCGGGCATGACGGCCGTCTCGAGAAAGCTCCTCCGTCGCCGAGATCGGGACCACCGGCATTTCGTCTGGATAGGGGTCTGCTTCGGTTGGGAATCGGAGACCGACGCTGTCGAGCACGCCCTTGATCTCGTCGCCGACGAGCTCGCCCTGAGCGATGAGGGCCTCCGAGGCCGTGTCAATGGCCTCGCGGTTCACGTACATGAGCCGCCAGTCGTCGATGTAGGCGGCCCCAAGAATCTGTGCCACCGTGCGGCGGGTGAGGGGGCTGCGCAGGACCGTAGCCACGGGGGTTTCGACGCCGAAGGCGCCGCCTGCCTCCGCAGCCGAGATCAGCGTCTCGCCGATCCCGACCGCCTTCCTAGCAAGGTCGGGAGGCAGCTGCTCACCACCCATGCCCACAAGGCCGGCCATCACGCAGGCGCCGCGAGTGGCCATAGCCAGATCGGAGGACACGCCGCTGCTGTTCTCGCCGTAGAAGACTCGCTCGGAGGCGATCGCGCCCAGAGAGTGGCGGACGTCGGCGGCCCACTGCGAGCGGAACCGGATGAATTGCTCCTGCTCGTCGATGGCCTTGTGATGCCCGAGCGAGTCGCCCCGCATCCTGATCGAGAGCCGCACGTGCGCCGACTCGGGCATGTAAAAGTGCGCCGCCACGGCGTGGCCGAGCTCGTGTCTCGCCACCGCGATCTTGTCGCGCTCGGTGTACTCGACCGGTTGGATCAAGCCGGCCTCGATGTTGCCCATCGACTCCCGCAGGTCGCGCCATTCGAAGAATGACCGGCCGTCCTCGAAGGCGTACATCAGCGCCATGGATAGGGCCTGCTCGATCATGGCCGGCGAGTAGCCTTCGGTGACGCGGGCGAACTCTTCGCGGCGGGAAGGCGTGTCGAGCGCTGGGTCGTGCGCCTTCTTGCCGAAGTAGAGCTCTGCGATGTCCTTCCGGTCTTCCCTGGCCGGCATCCGGAACGTGATGGTGCGGCCGAACCGGCCAGGCCGCGTGACCGCCTCGTCGAGGACCGAGGGCCGGTTGGTCGCTCCCACGAAGAACAGGTTGTATCGCGGTGGGCGGAGCTGCGGGATGCGCAGCGGGATACGAGTGCCGTTGAAGCGAATCTGCCGGGGGACGAAGACGCCGTCGAGCGTGAGGTTGACCAGGCGGCGGAACGACTTCTTGAGGAATCCCGGGTTGTCGACGCCGTCCATCTGGACCAGCAGCATGTTCAGGCCGAGCCGGAAGCCGCCGAACATTCCACCGAGACCGCCCATCCCGCCACCACCGCCCATGCCACCGCGGGACTGCCCGAGGGCGTCGAACTCGTCGATGAAGATGAGGCAGCCACCCCAGCGCTTGGCCTTCTTCTTGGCCGCGCGGACCATCGTCCACACCGCGACCATGTCCATGCCGATGAACATTCCGTTGAAGGCGGCACCGGAGCTGATGATGATCGGTGTGTGCAGCGTCGAGGCGATCCCTTTGGCGAGCATCGTCTTGCCAGTGCCGGGCGGCCCGACCATGAGCACACCGCGCTCGCGCTTACCTCCGGCCTTGACATACGTGCTGCCCTGCTCGATCAGGCGCAGGATGCGCTGCATCTCGGCGACGGCCGACTTCTGGCCGCGCACGTCCTCGATCTTGACCTCGTAGTTGGCGTCGCCAGGAGTCAGAGTCTCTCGTCCCATACGAGAGAAGAGGACGAAGGGACCGAAGAGGATGGCGAAGTTCGCAAGGGCGAACACCCCGAACTGCAGGACGAACAGCAGCAGCGTGCCCACCAGAGTAGGCAGCGCGACCAGGGCCTCGACCGGGCCGAGGCCTGTAAAGACATACATGGCGCCGAAGTAGATTGCGAAGAGGATCGCAATGACGGTTGTGCGACGCCAGAAGATGTACCGGTTCGTCTCCAGCGTGCGCGTTTCAGGGTCGCTGCGGTCGGCGATCCTCTCCCGTAGGACCAGGGACCGGCGGATCCAGCTCAGTAGGCCCCTCAGGATGATCAGCCAGGCCAGCGCGAACAGGATGGAACCTATCGGGCCCCACTGCATGAGAAAGAAGGCGTACCCGAATGCAGAGGTGGCCATCAGCAGGGCGAAGATCCAGAAAATAATCATGGCCGTAGTCGCACTATACCGTCGGCCGGCGGCCGTGCAGTCAGCGAGTTGTAATGACCCGTCTGCTCGTTGACCGCGGATCGGGCCGTGTAGCCAGGAACAGCACAACTGCGAATCCGGCCACGGAGACCAAATCCCCGGGACTGTAGGCCTGCGGGAAGAGCCTCCCGACAGGTGGTGGGAGCACGATCCAATCGCACAGCCAGCCCAGGCGGGTGTCCGGGCCTGCGAGCGTGTACTGTGCAAACGTCCCCTGCTCGCGCAGCTGGGCGGGACCCAGGTGCGCAGCGGCGACGGCCACGGGCATGCGACCACCGTTGAACAGGACGACCGCGAGGTTCATGCCGATCCCCACGACGACAAGCCAGATCCCGGGCAGGCGGTCGTGGTGCCAGGCTGCCCACACCATCAGCACCGCCAGTGAGAGCGCGAAGATGGCCGGTCCCCATGCAGCGCCGCCCAGCGGCGTGCGAATCTCGAGCTCTCTTGTCACCAGGGCTGCGATCACGACGAGCGGCCAGCGCAGGCGGCGTTCGAGCAGGTTGCGCAGATTGCCCCCGGTGAAGAGCCCTGCAACCAGGCCGACGAGACCGCCGACAGCCAGCAACACCTCTAGGGGGCCGGATCGGCTTGAGCGGCCAGGGTCGCCGCCGTGGCGGCCATCATCCGCACGCCCGTCGCAAAAGAACCCTCATCGATGCGAAACGACGGAGAGTGGTGGGCAGGTGCAGTCTCAGCGTCCGGAGGCCGGGCGCCCAGCATGAAGTAGCAGCCGGGGATGCGCGTCAGAAACTCTGCCATATCGTCGCTGACTGTCAGCGGGTTCCCGATCTCGCTCGCACGGTCGCCGACCAGCGCGGCGCCCACCTCGAGCACAGTCCTGGTCACGTTGGGGTCGTTCATCAGGGGCACCGTCCCGTGCACGAGATGGAGCGAAGAGCTGATCTGGAACTCCGTGTCCGCCTCGAGGAGCAGGTCCTGGAGGCGTTGAAGAGCCTCCTGGCGGAGCTCGGGCGTGAACGTTCGCACGCTGCCCTTGACTGTCACGGTGCGCGGCACAACGTTCCATGCCCCATCGGTGCGTACGTCTCCCACAGTGCAGTGGCAGTTTGTTCCGGAGTGGCCGAGACCATCGACCACCGAGTGCAGCCGCTCCAGCACGAAGGCCTGAGCCGAGATCACGTTGCCGGCCCGCCGCATCATGCCCCCATGCCCTCCGGGCCCCCGCATCGAGATGTCGAACGCGTCGGAGCCCGCCCAGAGCAGCCCGGGCCTGGTCATAACGTGACCGCTGGGCAGCCACGACGCCATGTGGAGGCCGATTGTCACCTGGGGCTTATAGCGCTGGAGCATGCCACGGGCGATCATCTCGCGAGCGCCGCTGACGATCTCCTCCGCGGGCTGAAAACAGAAGAGGTAGGAGCCGCTGAGGTCATCCACGTGCTCGGCAAGGGTGCGGGCCGCGCCCAGCAAGATGGCGGTGTGAGCATCGTGGCCGCAGGCATGCATGCGACCTTCGATGTCGGAGGCGAAGTCGACGCCCGAGTCCTCCAGGATGGGCAGAGCGTCGATGTCAGCCCTCAGCATGACCGTGCGGCCGGGGCGGCCGGTATCGAGGACGGCCAGCGCGCCGGTCGCCGTGGGACACTCCTGGACCGCCAGGCTCAGCCGGCGTAGGCGATCCTCGATGAAGCCCGAGGTCTCCTGCTCGGCAAATGAGATCTCCGGGGTGCGGTGCAGGTGCCGCCGATTGTCAACCACCTCATCGAGCACGTCGGGGGAGGGCTCGGGAAGGGCGGGCATGGCCACATGGTAGAGGTGCCGCACCTTTATTTGGCCGGACCGTCAGACTATCGGGCGAACGCTATAGCCGCGCGGAGTCGATTCCAGCAGCTTCGCCCCCAGCTCCGGCTCCAGCTCGTTCAGCTTTCGCCGCAGCGTAAGGAGGGCAGAGTGAACGGTAGAGCGCGCGGCGTTGGGTCTGAACAGCCCTGCCGCGATCAGCTCGCCGGCGGTGACCGGCTTGGAGCCCTGAGCCAGATGGACAACTAGTCGGGTCTGCTGCGAGGTGAGACGTGTCTGTTTCTGGCCGAGCCTCATGGCCCGGTGAGTCGGATCGAAGTCCAGCCGCCCGAAGCGGTAGTTGCCTGCCCGGCCGGTGCCGCGCTCGATCAATCGTGCGGCGAGGTCTGAGTAGACGTGCGCCATCAGCGCGGTTCCCTTGACAAAGTAGCTGCTGGCACCCAGTTCGTACGCGCGGCTGATGCCGGCGGCGGTTCCCTGCGCGGCCGAGAGAACCACGACAGGCAGCCCAGGATGGTTCTGCCTGATCCAGCGCAGGAGCTCGAGGCCTGCTTCCTCGCCCTCGTCCAGCACAAGGTCGAGAAGCACCCCGGCGACTCGTTCGTGCGTAAGCACCCGCTTCGCCTGCTCAGCCGTTCCGGCCACCCTGACCTGGTAGCTGAGGTCGGTGAGGTCCAGTCGGAGCTGCACCTGCATCGGCGGCTCGTCCTCGACCACGAGGACGGACGAGCCCACCAGCTCCGCCGGTCTGTAGGCCTCCAGGCCGGGTGGGAGCGGCGGTGGGGGAAGGCCGCGGCCCCGGATTCTCAGGGACAAGGTGTCAATGGGTGACAAGCGATCAATGGGACGTGTCGCAGCATGCATTGATATTGGCTGCTTTGCAAGGCCCATCCGTAGGACGGAATTCAGATGTCAAGAAAACCTGTCCAGGACCTCAAGTGGCAGGGAGAAACCAATCGAAAATACTTAACAACACCACGTTTCGATCGTTTACGCTTGGTTTTGTTCCCGGAGGCCCCCTGCCAAGACTAAGGAGAACCCACATGACCTGGCAGAAGCCCTCCTCCCAAGGCTGGATCGACTGAAGAGAGGGGGGACCCGATCCGCGAGTCGCCGGTGCCGTCACTGGCGGCTCCTATTTTTTTTGATCGCGGCCGGCAGCAGCGCATACAGGTCGGCACGGTCTTCCGCCTTGCTCATGTAACCGATTACGTCGGGGTCGTCTGACCTCTGCGAAAACACGGGGTAGGCCGTGTAAAAGATGACCGGCAGCGGCGTGCCCTGTGCGCGCAGCTCCGACGGCAGCGCCGAGCCATCCATCGGCTCCGGCAGCATCAGATCGACGATCGCCACCTGCGGGCGATCACGGCGAGCCCTGTCCAGTGCCTCGACAGCGTCCTGAGCCAGCGACACGCGATAGCCCAGCATACGGAGGTCGGTCTCCAGAATGAGTCGCCATGCGCGCTCGTCATCCACCACGAGCACGGTGGAGCCCGCGATCTCCTTCGGGGCAGGAGCCATGGGCTTGGGTGGCGTGAAGGGCACGACTTTCCGGCAGTATACGAATGCGGAAGTGGAACAACAGAGCGTCATGGTTTCGGCGCCGGCCAGGGTCAGCTCCCGTTGTTGAGGCCGCGCACCGGTCGCACCGACGCAGCCGGGCGGGGCCACCGGCCGGCGCCTGGGACGCGTTCGCGCATCCATGCCCGGCTGGCGCGGTCACTGGCAAGCTGCAGCACCGAAGCCGACATCGTGCAGGTGCTCTACGGCGAGCTGCACCCGATATTCGGTTACAACAGCATCAACCTCCAGGTGCTGGAGCGGGAAGGCTGGTACCACAGCCTCCCCATCGACCGCGGCGTGCTCCAGGACATCAGGCGGCGGCCGCTGGCCGATTCCTACTTCGCGGAGTACTACGAAGACCCTATGCCGCGGGTCGTACACCCGTCCGCCGCCACCGCCTACCAGCGTGGGAGAGGTCCCGGACTGACGAGCCGGCCGAGAACCGTGATCTGGATGCCGCTCCTGCAGGGCACTCAACCCGTCGGCTCCATCAGCTATCAGCTGTATGTGAGACGTGAGGTCACGCCCACGGAGCTGGCCTTGCTGGAACAGGTTCACGTCCACCTCGGCGAACAGGTCGCCAGGGTCTACCGAAATGAACTCACCCGCAACCAGGCCCTGGGCCTGGGCGCTCTCAACGTCGTCGCTCGCGCACTACTGGCGACCCGGGATGAGGTGCGGATCGTGGCCGTGCTGCTGGCGACCCTGAGAGCGGTGATCGCCGTCGACAGGGTGGAGCTTGCGATCCGCGACCGCCCGGATTCCCTGCACCTGAGACTGCTGGCGACGGGTCCTGACTCGGAGGTCTCGCGCACCTCGGTCTCGGTGCACTCCCGCAAACTCCGCGGCATCCACCCTGTGCTGGAGACCGGCGACCCCCGGCTCGGCGGGACGCCAGATTCGAGCGCCGACTACGGTTCCACGGCCTCGGTGGCGGTGGTCGAAGATGGCGTGATCAAGGGCGTGCTGACGATCCGATGCCGCCAGCCGGACATCTACGAGTGGTCGACGCTGGCGTTCCTGCGCCAGGTGGCCGACCAGCTCACGCTCGCGCTCCGCAACGCCTGGTCGTACGCGGAGGTCGACGCTCAGCGCCGGCGCCAGGAGATCGTGAACGCAGTTGGCAGCAGCCTGGCTTCGAGCCTCGACAGGCAGGCGATCACGCGGAGCCTTCGGGAGGCGCTCACCCGGCACCTCGAGTTCGACTCCTTCACCCTGGCGGCTGTCGCCGAGACGTCCGAGGGTCTGGTTGCCGAAGGTTACGTGTGGGACTCGGGCGAAGAGCGGCACAGGCCCGCCGTGCCGCTGACCTCAGCCGGGCCGGCGCGAGAGGCGTACGAGACCGGTGAGCCGGTACTCATCCGTCGTTCACCGTGGGCGAGCTCGCTGGAGGCGGTGCCGCGATCCCCGGGCGAGCGCGTCGTGACCAAAGGTGCTCTCCTGGAGGTCACCCGGCCGGGGCGTCACAGGCGTTTTGCCTCCCGCTCCATCCTGTGGGTGCCAGTGCGACGCGCCCACGAGGTGGTCGCCCTGCTCTCGATCCAATCATACCGCGCGGACGCTTTCGACCAGTGGCACGTGCGTGTGCTACAGGATGTCGCCGCGCACGTCGCGCTCGCGCTCGCAAACGCCGACAACTTCCAGGCCTCTCAGGCCGACCGGCATCGGCTTGAAGTTCTGCACCGCCTGGAGATGGGGGTGCAGGTGGCCGTCGACGAGGAGCAGATCGCAGACGCCGTCCTCGGGGCACTGCAGACATACGTCGAGGCGCCGATCCTGATCCTCGGCTACATGGAGGCGGGTCTTGTCACCGGTTACTGCCTCGAACCCAGTAAACCCATGAGACGCCTGACGCCCGTCAGCATCGACTCCACGCTGTTCTTCAAGCGGCATCTGGTCGAGCGGACCACCATAGCCGAGAAGGTTCCGCCGCCGTTGCGGGTCCCGCGGCCGGCACAGGGTTGGCCAACCTGGGGACCACTGATCCCGCAGCATTTCCTCGGCGTCCCGCTCTTCAACGAGAACCGGGTGGTGGGCGCTCTGTCGGCCCAGCGGACCGTGGATCAACCCTTCACGCCAGAGGAGATCCAGCTGCTCGAGAGCGCTGCACCGGTGGTCGGCATCGCGCTGCGGACGGTGAGACTCCATCGGGCGAACGAGCTGGCCATGGCCAACTCGGTCCGGCTGCAGATGATCGCCGGTCTGGCCGGGCACGACCTGGTCAGCGTTGTCGAGAGTGTCGCGGAGCTGGCCCGCTCCATGCTGGGAGCGGCCGGTGCCGCTTGCTGGGCTTTCGACGATGAAGGGCAGGTGGCCATCGAGGCGGTCAGCGGTGGGAGCGGCCCGGGCCGGGTGCTGCGCTGGTCCGGAGGGGCGGCGGAGGCAGGTTGGCCCACGCTGGGCCGCGATCCAGCGACCGGCCAGCAGGGCAGGATCGCCTGGACCCTGATTCCTCTCAGGCACGGAGACCGGCTGGTGGGAGCCCTCGGCGCGGTCCGTCCTGGCGCCCAGGCAGAGGAGCCGCTGCCGGCCATCAGCGACTTCGCCGACCACGCTGCTATCGCCATTGAGAACGCTCGACTCGCCGAGGAGATCCACGGCCGAATCCAGACCATGGGAGCGGTGGCGGCGTTCGCCGACCTCGACATCACGCGCCCGGACCAGGCCAGGGCAGCGATCTGCCGGCTGATCGAAGACGCGCTGGCGGGCGCCAACGGTGCGATGTGGATGCTGCAAGGCTCAGACATGGTCCCTGCAACGGGGGGCAAGGACGCCACCCGTATCGCAGGCAGCTCCCCGGAGTGGTGGGGACTCGCGCTGCTTGCAGCCAGGTCCGGTAGCCCGGGCCGGCGTCTGCGCAGCCTCCTCCGCAGCCACGCGGCCATCGAGCCGGCCAGGGCCGAGGAGAGGGCAAACAGGTCGGCAGTGGCGGGCCGCGGCGTGCTCGCGCAGCCGATAATCGTCGAAGGTGAGGTGGTCGGAATGCTGACCGCCGACACGACGAACACCTCACCCCACGCTGTGCGGCGCCTCATGGTGGTGCTTGCGGGGCAGACGGCGGTTGCCCTGAGCCGCCTGAGGCTCGTAGCTGAGCTGGAGCGGCAGACCGAGATGCTTACCACGGTGCTTGAGCACTCGCCGCTAGGAGTGGTGCTCGAGGACGAGGCGGGCAACATCGCCTTCGCCAACACCGAGGTGGAGCGGATCTACGGCCTCGTCGCGCACCAGCTGCCCGGCGCACGTGCCCACAGCTTGCTCGAGCGCGCGGACGTGACGGTGCTCTCGACCCCTGACGCTGAACCGGACGCCCCACTCGAGATCCGCCTCGAGAAAACGGGCACCGTGGTCCAGGTAAGGAGCGTGCCCATTCCGGGAGCAGCCGGCCGCGGGCCCAGGGTCCTCACCCTCCACGAAGACGTGACAAGGGAGCGAGCCGTCCTGGAGGCGAGGGATCTGATGCTGCGTGCGATCGGGCATGAGGTCCGCAGCCCAGCGGCGGCGATGCGCTCGACGATCGCGGGGCTCCTGCAGTGGGGCACGGTTCTGGACGCTGAACAGCGGCATGCACTGGTTGCCGAGGCCTATGAGCAGTCCGAACGGCTGCTCAGTCTCGTTGAGAACCAGCTCTTGATCTCCAAGCTGGATGACCGGCGCTTCGAGCCCAACGGGACCAGGATCTCCATCGCTCGCTCTGTCGAGCAGGTCGTGACGGTGCTGCGAAGCCGGTACGGCCGCCGCGTTCAGGTCGTGGATGCACGGATCGACCCCGAACTGCCGGATGCGTTCTGTGAGTCGACTCACCTCGACCAGGTCCTGACCAACCTGATCGGCAACGCCCTGGAGCACACGCCGGCTCGTCTGGTGCGCGTCGCCGCCCGCGTTGCAGGACATTGGCTCGAGGTGACGGTTTCGGACGACGGCGGCGGCCTACCTCCTGGGCAGCAAAAGACGCTGTTCCAGAGGAGTGGGCCTCCCGGCCGGGGCCGTGCCCGAGGTGGCCTGGGGTTAGGCCTCTACCTGTGCCGGCTTGTCGTCGAGCGCTCGTTCGGCGGCCGCATCTGGCTGGACCGCACCGGCCCGGGCGGCACAACCTTCAGGTTCACCGTGCCGGCGGCGGCTGGCGGAGGCCGGCCGGCCGCGATGACCCCCTGATGGACCGTCAGGTGAGTGCGGCGGAACCGCTCTGGGTCCGGGTGGGCGGCGGCATGGAGGAGCTGTGCAGCGGCTGCCGCCATGGCCCGGCCGACCCGGACTTCCCACCGCCCGACGGGCCCTGGGAGGGAGTTTGGGTCAGGGACCGGCTCGTCGGCTGGGCGCCGGCCGGCTGGGGACGGACCGCCCTGCGCGCGGCCGTCGAGGAGGGGGAGCGGATCACCCGAGAGCGCCGTGCCCATCTCGTGAGCCGGCTGGGCCACAAGGTGCGGTCATCGGTGCTGGCTCTTCAGGAGTCCGCACGCCAGGCGGCGTTCGGCCGCCGCGAGCAGCTGGAGCAGATCTACGAGCAGGCCCAGGACCTCGGACGGCGAGCGATCGCACTCGAGACGGTTGCGGTCGATCCCAGGGACCCGCCGCGGGCCGTCGTGATCGGGGCGGTGCTCGGCCGGGCGGCGGCGGGTGCCGACCGACACCTGCCCGAACAGGCGGTGGTGCGCGCCCGTGAGTCGGTGCTGGTCGACGCGGTGACGCGGGCGTACGAGTGGCTCGGCGGGCCTGGCTCGACGATCAACGGGGCGCTGACCGGCAACTGGTGGCGCCTTGAGATGGTCGCGGCGCCCGGCCGCCAGCCGCTTGCCGTACCCGAACTGGGCGAGCCGCTCGTCCGCCATCTGGTAGACACGGTCCTGGAGGGTTGGCTTGACGCTGCCGGCCCAGACCGGGCGGTCATCTACCTGCCCGCGGAATGACTGGAGGCTGGAACGGCGATTGGCCCGTTCGCCCTGCAAGCTGTCATGGCCCCGCGAGCGTGTAGGGCATGGCCACCGTCAGGCGCGTGATCGCGCCCAACCCCGGCCCGTTCACTGGTCCCGGCACAAACACCTGGTTGCTCGACGACGGCCGAGTCGTGGCCGTGGTCGATCCTGGACCGGAAGACGATCGGCATCTGGCGGCGCTGCAGAAGGCGCTCGGCGGGAGCGCGGTTGGCGTCGTGCTGGTGACGCACTCCCACGCCGACCACCTCGAGCTGGCGGAACGGCTCGCCCGGCTGTACGATGCTCGAGTCTCGCGGTACCCAGAGCTGAGCGATGGCGACGTGGTACACGTCGGGACGATGACGCTCGTCGCGCTGCATACGCCTGGCCACGCGCCCGACCACCTGGCGTACTGGATGCCGGACGACAGTGTGCTCTTCACCGGCGATCTCATCCTCGGGCGTGGCAGCTCGATGGTCACCTACCCGGAAGGTGACGTGGCCGCCTACCTGAACTCGCTGGAACGCGTGGCTAAACTGGAGCCGCGGATGATCTTCCCGGGCCACTGGGACCCGGTTGTGGAGGCCCAGAGCAAGATCGTGGAGTACCGTGAACACCGGCTGGCACGGGAAAGGCAGATCGTAGAAGAGCTGTCAGTGCGGGGTCCTGGCAGCGCCCGCGAGCTGACCGAGCGTGTCTACACGCCCGAGCTCGCGGCCGTGCCCGAGGGCCGCGACCAGCTCCTCCAGGCAGCTGAGATGACCCTGCGGGCGCACCTCCGCAAGCTCACGGCCGAAGGCCGCGTCCGCGAGGAAGGCGACCGCTTCGAGCTTGCGCCGCGCTGAGGTGCGCGGGTCGGTCGCAACCGAGCGCGAGGTCGAGACACCTTTTCCCGGCGCTCGACAGAGCCCTTCGCCGGCAGCGGGCCCGCCTTCGGCCGTCTTCGGCGAGCACGCGCTCTCAGCGGAGCCCAAGCCAGTCGTCGGGTGGGGCTCCCGGCCAGCCGATGGGAAGAGGCGCCGGATCGGCCGGCGAGCCGCTCAGGTACGGCACCGGATCGTATGCCGTGGCGGCGAACCTCACCTCGAAGTGGAGGTGCGGTCCGCTGGAGTTGCCAGTCGAGCCCACAAAGCCGATCACGTCTCCGGCCTGGACCTGCTGGCCCCAGCTGACGGCCTGGCGGACCATGTGCCCGTAAACCGTGGCGTAGCCGCCATAGTGCTGAATGATCACCAGGTTGCCGTAACGCGCGGGGTCCGCCATGGGGTAGGCCAGACCGGGCGCTGCGGCGCGGATCGGTGTTCCCTGCGGCTGGGCGATGTCGAGCCCGAGGTGGAAGCCGCCGGGGCAGTCCGCCGCAGGGCGCTCCAGGGAGAATCCGGTGCAGCCGAAGAGCTGAGTGACCGTTCCCCGCACCGGCCAGGCTGCGCGTGGACCTGGTCCCGCGTCGTGGTCGTCGGGTGTCCGAGGTGCCGGCAGTGTCCTGAGCCACGCATCGATGGGCATGACCCTGGGTTCCACGGCCGCCGGGGCCGCTGACCGGGTAGGCTCCGCGGCCCTTGATTCGCTGGGCAACCCGGCGATCAGGCCGACCGCCGCCACGAGCACCACCATGCGAGGTAACCAGCGACGCAGCATCGGCATCCGTATCGTAGCCGTGTGATCTCGGCACCCTCACCGCTGCCGGCCATCTCTGAGCGGTCCTTGGAGGACCTGGTCGCCTGGATGGCGGCGCGCGGCCAGCCGGAATACCGGGCACGTCAGCTGTGGCGGCGTCGCGCGGCGGGCGCGACGTTCCAGGAGATGCTCGATCTGCCGGCCTCGCTGCGATCTGAGCTCACCACGAGCTTCAGGGTCAGCTCGCTCACAGCGGTTCGGCGGCTGGAGACTGATCGCGGGCTGACGACCAAAAAGCTCTACAGCCTGGACGGCGGCTACACGGTGGAGTCGGTGATCATGCGTTATCCCGCTCGCTCGACCCTCTGCATCTCCTCGCAGGTCGGCTGCGCGATCCGCTGCCCCTTTTGCGCCACGGGCCAGGGGCCCTTCGGCCGCAACCTGCGGGCACACGAGATCGTGGACCAGGCGCTCGACGCTTGCCAGGAGCTGGCCGCCGAAGGACGCCGGCTCTCGCACGTCGTCTTCATGGGCATGGGCGAGCCTCTGGCCAACTATGCGGCGGTCCTGCAGTCGGTGCGGCGGATCGCGGATCCCACCGGCCTCGGACTCAGCGCCAGGCGCATCACCATCTCGACCTCCGGTCTGGCGCCGCGGATAGACCGGCTGGCGCTGGAGGGAATGCCGTTCACCCTTGCCATCTCGCTGCACGCGGCACGCGATGAGCTGCGCGACGTCCTTGTGCCCGTAAACAGAAGCTACCCGCTCGCGGAGCTCGTAGCGGCGGCCGAGCGATTCGGCCGCCAGACGGGCCGGCGGGTCAGCTATGAGTGGGTGCTGCTGGCGGGCGTCAACGACACGGAGCGCGACGCGCACGAACTGGGGGCCCTACTGCGCGGCCGGCTGGCACACGTCAACATGATCCCGTTCAATCCGGTGGACGGGGCGCCCTATCGCGAGCCCGATGCTCCTGCGATCCGCCGGTTCCTGGCGCAGGTGCGCGCCCAGGGACTGAACGTCACCCTCCGCGACACGCGCGGCCGTGCGGAGAACGCTGCCTGTGGTCAACTTCGAGCCCGGGTGCTGGCTCAAGGGCCCCACGAAGTGCGCGCGGGGCCGCCCGCCCCCCAGACAGTCGCGTGACTCTGTACGCAGGGACCTCGGGCTTCTCGTATGCAGCCTGGAAGGGAACCTTCTACCCCGCCGGCATGGCGGCCTCCAGGATGCTCGCTCATTACGCCGAGCGGCTCAACGGTGTCGAGCTGAATGGCAGCTTCTACCGCACGCCGCCGCCCGAGACTCTGGCCGGCTGGGCGGCTGGCGTGCCCGCCGGGTTCCGGTTCTGCATGAAGGCCCAGCGCGGGCTGACCTACTCTGCCCCGGCTTTCGACAAGGAGGGGCTGGCCCGGCAGGTCGGGCGTCGGCTTGCCGAGCTGGGGCCGCGGCTTGGTCCCGTGCTGCTGCAATTCTCGCCCACCACGCCGAAGGACACCACCCTGCTCGACCGTCTGCTTGTCGCTCTTGGCCTCAGCGCGGCCGTCGAGTTCCGGCAGGAGTCGTGGTTCGCGGAGGACGTCTACGCCATCCTACGGGCGCACAGCGCGGCGCTGGTGGTCACCGACCAGGACAAGTGGCCAAGAGCGCCATTGGTGGAGGTTTCGGGCCTGGCTTACTACCGGCTTCGCCGTGATTACGATATGGCCGCACTGGAGCGCTGGCGATCCGAGCTGCGTGCGCTGGCGTCTGCCAGGGACGAGCTGCACGTGTACTTTCGTCACGAAGTGGAGGCACCCGCCCGAGCGGCATACATACTTGAGGCGTGACCGATGCAGGCGACGACCTCGGGCTGTTCGGGCCGGGCTCGATGGCCTGGAGGCTCCACATGGAGCCTGCGCTGCTGGTGGGCGGGCTGCGGGCGCTGATGATCCAGGCGTTGCACCCGCTGGCGATCGCGGCGGTCGCGGACCACAGCAAGTACAAGGCGGACGTCTGGGGGCGGTACGCGCGCACGAGCAACTACGTCGTGACCACGATTTTCGGAACAACGCGCCAGGCCGAGGCACTGGGCGTCCGAGTCCGCGAGGTGCACCGGCCGATCCGAGGCATCGACCGGGTGACCGGCAAGCCGTACGCAGCCGACGATCCTGAGCTTCTACTGTGGATCCACACGACGCTCGTCGACTCGTTTATTGCCGCCTACAAGCGGTTCGTCGAGCCGCTGGCGCTGGCCGACGCCGATCGGTATGTGGTGGAGATGGTGCGACAGGCAGAGCTGGTCGGGCTTCAGGCGGATACTGTGCCCGCGACCCAGGAGGCTAACCGGCGGTTCATCGACGGGTGCCGGGCACAGCTGATCGTGACGCAGCCGGCACTCGAAGCGGTGGAGACTGTGCTCAACCCCCCGCTGCCACCCTGGCGGCGGCCGTTCTGGTGGGTAGCCGGCCAGGCCGCGATCTCACTTATGCCCGACTTCGCCCTTGAGCTGTTGGGCATCAGGCGCAACCCGCTCGCGGAAATCGCGGTCCAGCCGCTGGTGCGCAAGGGAGCGGCTTTCAGCCGCCGCCACCTGCGGCCGCCGCCTGTGATCGTGCAGGCGAAGCGGCGGATCGCCGAGCTGAGCGTGACGCGCTAGCCGCTCATCCACCGGGCGTCGAGAGCTGCCGCGACCGGGTCCTCGGCATGGAGTCACGGCCAGGCGCAGCGTGCACGTGGGCTACGCGGTCGCCTGCTCTTGCTCCACCTCGGGATGCTCGGCGGATGCCTCGGGCGGCGCCGCCCGGCCGGTGCGCAACATCCAGATCGCGATCACGACGAGCGATACGGCCACCATCGTCAGCGACGCCCACTGGGCCTGCCGTAAGCCCAGGACTAAAGAGTCCTTACGCAGGAAGCTCAAGGCAAAGCGGCCGATGGCGTAAACCGACAGCCATATCAGGCCGGTCACCCCGACTGGCAGCCGGCGCTTGAACCAGCGGTAGGTCAGGATGGCGGTGCCGAACACGATCGCATTGAAGACGAGCTCGTACGCGACCTCGGGGTGGACCGTGCGACCGGGCTCACCCAGCGTCCTTTCGTTTACATACTGAACCGCAAAGGGCAGGTTCGAGTCGATCGAATGGTGCTCGCCGTTGATGATGTCACCGATTCGGCCGATTGCAAAGCCAAGGGCGTTGGCGGGACCGGCGGCGTCGAGGAACAGCCGGTAGTCGACTTTGCTCTGCCAGCACCACAGAAACGCGCCGATCAGCCCGCCGAATATGCCGCCCCACTGGCTGAGTCCGCCTTCGTTGATATAGACGATCCTTTGCCATGCGCCGGCGAACTGCCGGTAGTTCTCCCAGACATAGAGCAGGCGCGCCCCGATCAGGCCGGCGATCACCATCCAGACCGCCAGGTCGTACACCCGGTCAGCAGAGATGCCCTCGGGTTTGAGCAGGATCTGAGCCACGCGCGCAGCGGCCAGGATGCCGAGCACGCTGAAGACCCCGTGCCAGGTGATCAGAAAGGGGCCGATCTGGAAAAGGTTCGGGTCGAGGTCGATAACGATGGTCGCGAACATCACCCGAGCACTCTACTGATCCTGGCCAGTGCTTCGGACTTCGGGAGTAGCGCAAGAGTGTGCTCGAGTGGGGGGGAGATCCTCCCGGCAACCGATTCGCGGATCGGCGTGTAGAACTTGCCACGGCTCCAGCCGTGCGCGGCGCTGGCTGCCTCGAGGGCGGCGTGGATGGCGGCGGGCGTCCAATCGACGGGCTGCAAGATGTCGAGGGCCGCCTGCAGCATGTCCTTCTGGCCGTCGTTGAGCTCCGGCGCCGGGGGCGGCTCCGACAGGTAGCCAAGCAGCTCGGCTGCTTTGTCGAGCCTCGGCAGTCGCTCCTTGAGCGCGGGGGCCGCTGCGCGCACCGTCTCCGCCGGGAGCTCGGGCAGGAAGGGCCGGAGACGCTCTGCGAGCTCGCCGTCGCTCAGGGCGCGGATGTAATGGCCGTTGATCCAGTCGAGCTTATCCCAGTCGAACATCGCGCTCGCCTTTTGCACCCGTGCAATGTCGAAAGCCGCCAGCAATTCCTGGAAGCTGAAGATCTCCTGCTCGGTCCCCGGGTTCCAGCCCAGCAGGGCCAGGTAGTTGAGAAGCGCCTCGGGCAGGTAGCCGCGCCCCTGGTAAAGTCCAAGACGCGTCTCCGGATGCAGCCGCTTGCTCAGCTTCTTGCCGTCCTTGCCGACGATTACCGGCAGGTGGGCATAGGCTTCTGGCCGCGGGAAACCTAGAGCGTCCAGGATCATCAGCTGATAGGGAGTATTGGAGAGATGCTCCTCGCCCCTGAAGACGTGAGTGATGTCCATGAGCGCGTCGTCCACCGGGCTTGCGAAATTGTAGACGGGCCAGCCGCTGGACTTGATCAGCACCGGGTCACCCAGGTTTGAGTTCTCGAAGCGCACTTCACCTTTGATCAAGTCCGTGAACGTTGTCTCGCCGTCAGGCACTTTCAAACGCACGGTAAATGCCGTGCGGCCCCTGGGCGGATCGGTCAGACAGCGCCTCGAGTACTTGTACGGCCGCCGTTCCCGGTCGGCGGCCGCACGCTCCGCTGCCAGCTCTTCCGGTGTGCAGAAGCACCGGTAGGCAGCGTCCAGCTGCAGCATCCGTGCCGCCTGCTCCCGGTAAGCGTCCAGCCGCTCGCTCTGCCGGTACGGCTCGAAGGGGCCGCCCACGTCGGGTCCTTCGTTCCACTCCAGGCCCAGCCAGTGGAGGCCTTCGTAGATTGCCTGCTCGTAATCGGGCCGGCTGCGCTCCAGGTCGGTGTCGTCGAGGCGGAGGACGAAGCTCCCATCTCGCTGGCGGGCGAACAGCAGATTGAAGAGGGCGGTCCGGGCATTCCCCAGGTGGACGTAGCCCGTCGGGCTGGGGGCCATCCTCACGCGGACGGGAGGCTCAGACACCTGCACATACTACGGTTCGATGC
Source organism: Candidatus Dormiibacterota bacterium (assembly GCA_035259145.1). Taxonomy (GTDB): domain Bacteria; phylum Chloroflexota; class Dormibacteria; order Dormibacterales; family Dormibacteraceae; genus CF-161. The sequence goes on from DATFWQ010000214.1 coordinate 17,849, forward strand.
CTGGACTCCTTGCACTGAACGGCGGAGACGAGTTTCGTCCTGGCAACGAGCCGCAGGACAGAGAGCTGGTCGCTGCGGCCGGCTCAGGCCCCGCCTATGTAGTTGCCACCGCGGCACGACGCCAGCGCCCGGAGCTCGCCGTTGCCACCGCGCGCGATTGGTTCCGCGGTCTCGGCCTCGAGGTTGCTGAGCTGCCGGTCTATACACGTTCTGATGCCAACTCGGCCGAACTCGCGAGCCGGGCGGCGCAGGCTGGCTTCCTCTACATGACCGGCGGCGACCCTGGCCTGCTGGTGCAGACGCTGAGAGGCTCGGCTGTCTGGGCGGCCATGACTCGGGGCTGGCTGAACGGTGCCGTGCTCGCCGGCTCGTCGGCTGGCGCGATGGCGCTCTGCGAATGGACGCTGGTCATGGCTCGCTGGCCGCGTCACGAGCAGCGCCGAGCGTTGCCGGCTCTTGGACTCGTGCCGCGGACAGTGGTGCTGCCGCATTACGAGCGGATGGGGAGCCGCTGGACCGTGCACGATCCGCCAGAACCACTGACGCTGCTTGGACTTGACGAGCGGACGGCCGCAGTTTGGAATGCGGAGGGCTGGCATGCAGCGGGTGCGGGCGTGGTGACTGTGATCGGCGGTGGCGAGAGCAGGCGCTTCGGGCCCGGCCGTCCGTGCGAGGGTATTCCGGAACCAGTGGTGCGGGACGGGGAAGTGAGCTGAGGTGCGCGGAGGCTACGTTCGGCTCGACGGGCTCTCGGTCCACCACGTCTACGGGGGCCACGGCTCGCCCTCCGTGGTCTTCATTCACGGCCTGGGGTCTGCGGGCTACCTCGAGTGGCGTTACACCCTGACGGCCGTTGCTCGCGCTCACCGCGTCTTCGCTCCGGACTTGCCTGGCTTCGGCCGGAGCGAGAAGCCGGTCAGCGGCTACGGCATCCCTCTCTTCGCGCGAGTGATCGACGAGTACATCCGGACACGGCGGCTGAAGCCCGTTCTGGTAGGTGCCTCGATGGGCGGAAGAGTGGCGCTGGACGTCGCCTTGAGGAGTCCCGGGTCGGTGCGCAAGCTCGTCCTCGTGAACTCGTTAGGGGTGGTCAGGCCCACCGTCCACCCGTTCTACCCGCTCCTGCTTGTGCCCAGGGTGGGGGAGGGGATGCTCGGCCTGATGCGCGAGGCGCTGCACCGGCTTTCACCGGAGCAGGTCAGGCGCTACGCCCGGCGATTCGCAGGAGTGAGTGGCGACGTCGAGCGGATCCTGGATGACGTCTACCTCTCAGGCCTGCGCGAGATGCACGCGACCGACGGCTTTCCACGGGCTTACGTCTCCACAGTCCGCGCGCTGGCGCGCCCCGAGGCATACCGGGCGACACCTCTGATGGCCCGGCTGGCCGAGTGCGGCCTCCCCGTATTGCTGATCTGGGGCGCGCGGGACCGGCTCTTGCCGGTGGCGCGGGCTCGCGCGGCTCTCGAGGGCCTCCCCGGCGCACGGATGGCGGTGATCGAGGACGCGGGCCATACGCCACAGGTGGAGCGCCCAGAAGAGTTCAACCGGGTGCTGGAGGCTTTCTTCTGAGCCGGCTCCGGCGGCCACCTTTCGCCGAGCGATACAGATGACCCGGCAGCTCCCCGACGCCGAGCGCCGCGCGGTCTTGAAGGGCCCCGACTACCTCGCCGCGGTGGCAGACGGCCAGCTCGATCCGCTGGTGCACCCAGATCCCAACCGGCCGACACGACTGTACCGCGTTGTGTTCGGCGTCTTGCGGCTGCTGCTGCCGCTGCTGTTTCGGGTCCGCGTGAGCGGGCTTGAGAACGTGCCAGCCCCACCTTACATAATCGCCAGCAATCACCAGACCTGGTTCGACACCCTGTTCGTTGTGGCTGCCTTTCCGCGTACGCCGATGATCTACACGATGGCGCGGCGGGACACGGTGTTCAACCGTTCGTGGAAACGGTGGCTGGTCCCGAAGTTCGGCGTGTTTCCGATCACTCCGAGCCTGGGCGACCTGGATCAGCGGGGCGTCGCGACCGTCTACCAGGTGTTGGCCAGGCGCGGTGTGGTCCTGATCTTCCCCGAGGGACGCTACTCGCGAGGTCGCCGGCTTCGACCGCTCAAAAAGGGCGTCGCCCACTTCGCGCTCCAGGCCGGTGTCCCGATCTGCCCGGTGGCACTGACCGGCCTGGACCGGCTGCGCCCATTCGGCAAGGTCGAGGTCTCAATCGGTCACCCTATCTGGCCCGACCCGCCCGCCTCCTGGAGGATGGCGCGACGCATCGAGCGGATCGTCGACCGAGTTCGGCGGGCCATCCAGCGCGCGTTAGGTCGGGTTGGAGAGGGCGGCCCCACGTGGCGATCGCGGCTGCGAAGCTTTCCCAGGCGCCTTCGGGCGCGACTTCGCCACCCCCTCCGCAGGAGCCAGGTTTGGTGAGGCGTGGCGGGTAGGCGCGGCTCCGCCGGGCCGAATGACTTGTGGCCAAAGGCTGCCGGACGCTGCCCGTCACCCACCACCGGTGGAAAGGCAGCGACCCTCTGCGTCGGCACGGGAGGGGGTCCGCAGGGGGAGGCCTGCCTCCGTCTGCGACTCGCCTTTCCCGGGCGCCTTCGGGCGCGACTTCGCCACCCTTCGCGCAGGAGCCAGGTTTGGTGAGGCGTGGCGGGTAGGCCCGGCTCCGCCGGGCCGATTGACTTGTGCCAAACGCTGCCGGACGCTGCCCGTCACCCACCGCCCGTGGGGAGGGCGGCTACCTTCTGCGCCGGCACGGAGGGGGTCCGGAGGGGGAGGCCTGCCTCCCCCTGCCATTCGCTCGCAACTCGAAAAGGGAGATCCGAACGGGGTCTGCATAGACTCATGCAGGTGCACCTGGTGATCGGAGCCAGCGGCTTCGCAGGTCGCCACGCCGTAACCGCACTCGGGGAGCATGGCCCCGTGAGAGCGGCTGATCTTGGCGACGGGTTGGCGGCAGCGATGAAGGACGTTGAGGTCGTTCACGTCGCGACCCAGCTCTACTCGCCCTTCGACAGACTGACCTGGCGGGCGCGATGGCGGCGCGGGCGACCGAATCGGCTCCTGGTCGAGCTGATGCGCCTGGCGCGCAAGGCGGGCGTCCGCCGGGTCGTCTTCATGTCATCGACGAGCGCCCTGGGCACGCCCGGGGACGGCCGAGTGAGCGAGCGTACCCGGCCGGCTCCGGAGCACCCTTACGAGAGGCTCCTTGCGTACGACGAAGCCTGGCTACGCGAACAGTACGACCCGGAGGTGGTCGTGATGCGAGCCGCGCAGGCGTTTGGCCCAGGAGAGGCGGTACTGTCGCGCATGCTCGACAGGGTGCTCCGGGGCTGGTTGCTCCGGGGCCGGCTGCTGCTGCCCGGCGGCGGTCGCGCCGTGCGCACCTTCGTGGCCGGACGGGACCTGGGCCGCGCCTTCTACGCCGCCGGATTGCGGGGAGCTCCGGGTGGGGCCTACCTGGTGGGCGGATTCAAGGGTTCATGGCGAGAGTTGATCTCTGCGGCGGCGGCGGCACTTCACGTCGAAGCTCATGTCACCGGCCTGCCTTACGATCTCGCATATCTGGCCGCATCGGCGCGGGCGACCTCCGGTCTGCCGCTGACCCAGCGCTGCTGGCGCAGTCCGTGCGCCGTCGATCTGATCACCCGACCGCATGTGGTCGAGGACGGCTGGAGCCGAAGAGAATTGAGTTGGGCGCCTGAGGTTACGAATTTCGCCAGCGGCCTGGCAGGCCTCGCTGAGTGGGTGCGCCAATCTGCCTTCGCGCCTGGCAGGGGCAAGCTCGTCGCCCGCCGCGGCGCCGGTACGCACAGCGACCGCCTCCTTCTCGGTTAGGCCTCGTATCGACGTTCCCAGACACAGGCGGAGATCGGCAACCGGCTGCTGCACACTGGTCACCGCTGCCCATAGTCATGGTGAATGAACTGGTGGAGGCGCTCGATCTCTGATTGGGAGACGTGGCGTGGTTCCCCCAACTGGAGCGCGATAAAAGCGATGCGCGCCATCTCCTCGACCTGTGCCGCTGCTGTATAGCAGTTGTGCAGGTCCTCGCCGACCGCGACAACGCCATGGTTGGGGAGCAGGACGGCCCGGTCATTTCCGAGCCCTGCCGCCACCCGGTCGCCGGTGTCCGGCTGTGCAGGGGGCACGTACTCGAGCACCCGCACGCCACCGCCAAGAAAGCCGGCGGACTCGGTGATGAGCGGTGGGATTTCGCGATAGAGGGTTGAAAAAGCTGCTGCGTATGGGGAGTGGGTGTGGATCACGGCGCAGACGTCCGCGCGGGCACGGTACACCGCCGTGTGGATCGGCGCGTCGACAGAGGGCTTCATGCCCTGACGAAGCAGCTTGCCTTCGAGGTTGAGCATAACCAGGTCCTCGGGCCGCATCTCCAGGTAGTCGACGCCAGAGGGCGTGACCAGACACCAGCTGCCACCTGGCGGTCGGGCGCTGAGATTGCCCGAGGTGCCGATTACGAGGCCACCTGTCAGCATCCGGCGGGCCTGGCGAAGAAGCTCTTCCCGTAGATCTAGCTCAGAGTCCGTCATCGCGACCGTCCAGCAGTACGGAAGCAAAGCGACCCATGTTCGGCTGGCGCGAGTTGGCCTCGCGCGCCGTGGCTGGAGGGGAGCACTGGTCTCCCGTTCTCTACGTCACAACAAGACAGGTGATTGTCTTGAAGACGCCCTCGATCTTCTGGATCTTTTCGACGATCAGCTGGCCGATCGCATTGACGTCTGGTGCCTCGCAGACAGCGATCACGTCGTACTCGCCCGTGATGGCGTCGGCGGCCGCGATCCCGCTCTGCCCCTGCATCTTTCTCGCGA
>DATFWQ010000215.1:0-6776 GCA_035259145.1 Candidatus Dormiibacterota bacterium
GTGCCAGACGGCGCCCCGTGCTACGTCGTGTTTTATGCGCCGGTCACGTTCCAGAACCTCCCCAACTACATCCACGCCACCTGGAAGTCGCCGATGGCCACTTCCGAGTCAGTCAACGTCGATCCCAACTCCTACGGAACCGTCGTCAGCGCAACCGGCGTCACCGCCGCAACCAACGACGTCTTCGTGCTCTTCCGTCAGAACGGCACCTTCCAGAACCAGCAATGTCAGTCGGGAGGCTTCTGGTTCGACTACTGCCAGCTTGGCGCGCCTGCGCCCAACCCCGATCCCTGCATCCTCGCCCAGCCGCACATCATCGTGCCGGCAGACTCACCCCCGCCAGCGGTCGGCCCTTACGTTGCCAGCGTCGTGCGCGACATCAAAGCCCAGGCCGGGAGCCTCCATTCGATGCCGTCACCGAATGGGCTGGTCAACCTGCCGACATGCTTCTGGATCGAGGGCATCGGCGTGCCTGACGAGCGTGACTTCACGCTGGTCCTGCCCGGTCCGCCTGACCCGAGTAACCGCCGGATTTACTACACCTACCTGATCCGCGTCTTTTTCGCCGGGATCGACTGGAGCTTCGACGACCCCTTTGGCAACGACCATACTCAGCCCCACCCAGCTTGCGGTCAGCACCCGCAGCTGACAGCGCACAGCTATCAGATGATCTCCGAGAAGCGCAACTCGGATGGCTACTACCACGTGACCGCTATCGAGAAATATCAGGTTACCGTCGACCTCTACTGGGACGACTCGTACGGTCCCCACCACGTTGCGGTCGACCCGGGCGTTCCGCTCCCGATCACCGTGTCGCCGCCAGGCCCCTACAACCAGTTTGTAGGCCAGGTCGAAGCCATCCCGATCGGTCGGTAGAGCTGCGATGGCCGAAAGCAGTGCATCTGAATGACGGTTTGCAAAACGACACGATCGGGCATGGTGGGAAATCGTACCGATTTCGAACGTACCCGCCTCGTGAGATTCTCGCTGAAGGGCTCACTCTTCGACGCACTGAGCAGGCTGTATCCGCTGCCTCCGACCGCGCTCTGGTGCTCAATTTCACCAGCTCCAAAAGGCAAAGAAAGACCGCCATCGGGGTCGAGAGCGCGATACATTTTCAGCAACTTACTGAGCGGCGCCGAGGTCAACCCGACGGCGCCTGCCGAACACGGTGACAAACATGTAGCTCTTCCCGGCCGCGTGGGGCAAAAAGAACTCGGACACCTCGTCATCGAGCGAAGTCGAGCCAACCGCTCTGAGCCCAAACGCATGCGTCGCCAGGTGAAGCTTGCCTGCGAACAGCGAGCACTCGAGCTGGGCCAGCCGGTAGCCGCGATTCCCGTAGCGCTCGAGCACCGGCCCCAGTGCGGTCAAGTAGTAGCAGTTGACGTGCGCGTCGCCCGCGTACGCCTGGCCAACGGCGAGCCGCTGCGCCACCTGCCGGAAGTCGCCTTCCTTCAGCAGCTCGATGGCTCGGAGGTCGCGATGGTGCACGTAGACGCCGGGGGCGAGGCCGTCGACGTTGTTGATGATCAGGTAGAGGTCGTGCAGCGCCGGCGCGCCAGCGGCCAGGCAGTCCGCGGCGACACCGCGCGAGGACACCTCCAGGAGCGAAGAGAACGCATCGAACGGAATCGCAACGTCGGCGTCATAGTGGCGCGTCGAGCGGCGGCGGAAGATCAGCTCCTCGATCGACGTCTTCGCCAGCTGCTCGTCGGGCACCGGGCGCAGCGCGATGAGCTCGCCCGCAGGCTCCGCGCGCATGCGCCAGGGCGGCTCGGCCCGCCATGACGCAGCCTGGGCGCCCGTGCTGAGCTCTGAGGCGCGGTGGAGCATCTGGATGTGTGGGAACTCGACCTGGCGCGGCGACACTGGGCGGGTGGGCAGAGCCAGCGGCGGCGCCTCGGGCGACGGTTGAGCCGGCCGGTCCCCGTGCCCGATGGCACAGAGCGCGACGGTGGCCTCGTCGCGCCCGTCAACTCCGAGCAGCGCGTTCACCGGCCCGTCTGCGAAGCCGAGCACGAGCTTCGCGGGTAGGCCGGAGGCGGCCGCGACCGCCAGGACGTTCGCGAAGGCCGTCCCCGCATCCCAGAACGCGTGCCGGTAGGCGCGAGCCTTGTAGCGCCACGCGTTGCGCCAGAACGTGCTGGTCATCGCCAGGACGACCGGCGACAGTGCCACGTCGGACTCGCCTCCTGCGGCGGCCGCGAGCGCGGCTCGATAGTCGCCGGCGCGCAACCGCCCGAGGCTGTGGTCATCGGCTGCGTAGTGGTAGATGCCCGCTGGGAGATCCGGGAGTTCCGCGCAGACGAAGTAAAGCTCCAGGTGGTAGCGCGCACCTGTAGCACCGGCCGTCCGGAACTCTCCTGTAGTCCCCCTCCTCTTGAACTGGCGGCCGAGGAGGCCATTGGAGAGGAGCCCGATTCGCGCCACCGTGGCACGATCCGGAAATGCCTTGCTCACGCCGGCGGCCGTGTCTGCGATTGCCTGTAACGCGGGGATTGGCGATGGCGCCAGCTCGCGCGGGATCGCGACCCGTGGCACCGTCTCGTAGATCTTGAAGGGGAAGGGCTCGAGCGACCAGTCCTGCTCCCAGATCGGAGCCTCGACGTCTGGAGGCGTGCCCATTGCGAACCACCTGCCGCGGGATTCGTCTCCCAGCCAGACGTATTTCGTAGCGGCGTGGAAGCTCCAGGCAACGCTCGTATCCCGGTTCTCGTCGCTCATGATGTCGAGAGGCTAGGCGATCGCATTACTCCGCGGCGGCAGCCGGTTGGCCGCAGCTTGCCCCGAGGGGTGCGGCCCGTTCCCGCCGCACCCCTCAAAAGTCTGGCGGGCGCTACACGGTGCGGCGGGACCAGTGCCCCTCGTCGACCTCTGTCTCCGCAACCTCGAATGTGGTCGCATGGCCGACGAAATTGACGTGGCGGTTCACCGCGTACAGCGCTTGCGGGGCGCACAGGAAGACTGACAGCGCCTCCTCGTGTGCGAACCGGTCGATCTCATGGTCGAGACGATTGAGCTCAGCCGCATCCGTCTGCTGCGCGTATCGCGCCAGCAGCTGTTCGAACTTTTCGATGGGGGGACCAGCGCGAAACGCGCCCAGTGAGTGGTAGAGCCAGCTGTGCATGAAGGCGGCGGGAGCGTCTGACGTCAGGTCGAACCATGCGATGAGCAGTACGTCGAACGGCGCCGGTAGAACCTTCTGGACGAATGCGTGCTGCGCCGCCAGCAGGTCGCTCTCCGGTATCTCGACAACGACTGCCTGAACGCCTAGGGCACTACGGAAATCGTCCGCGAGCAGGCTGGCGAGTCCCCCCAAACCCGGCAGCGCGGCCACGACGAGCGGGCGCGCCTCCGGGTAGCCGGCCTCAGTCAGCAGCCGCCTCGCCTGTTCTGGGGCGTGCGGATAGGATCTGAGATCGGGGTCATAGCCGGCGCTGTAGTGGGGGGTGAGCCCGGCAGTGAGGTAGGCGTAGCCCTTGAGGCCGTCGCGGATCAGTCGCTCGCGATCCACGGCCATGTTGAGCGCTTTTCGCACGCGCACGTCATCGAACGGAGCAACGTCACGGTTGATGATGCCGACCAGCACGCGCATGGCGTCCGTCGTCACGAGGCGTGCGTACTCCGAGTTCTTGACCCGATCTGCGTCGGCCGGGGATACCTCAGTGACGATGTCGACCTCGCCCTCTGTGTCGCAGACCAGCTGAAGCGCCTCTTGCGGCGTCAGGTCGTTGCGGAAGATGACCTTCTCGAGCCTGGGGCCGCGCTCGCGATTCCAGTGGTCGGTGTTTGCCTCGAGAACGACTCGCGGTGTGCGGTCCTGCCTGGTGTCCAGCCATATGGCCGCAAACGGGTCGGCGCTCATCAGCGCGATCTCGTTCTCGATGGCGGAATGTCCCTCGACGAGGGTGAACGGTCCGGTGCCCCACGGGCCCGGAGCATCGATGATTCACCAGTGACCGTCGCCGGTGCCCTTCGTCCTGTAGCCAAAGCCGAGCTCGTCCCAGAAGCGGGTGCTTGGGATGTGGAAGCCACGGAACTTGCCCAGGATCAATCCGTCCGGCTCTGGAAAGTGCATCCTCAGCGTGAAGTCGTCGATCACTTCCAACCTGGTGGCGGGATGGAAGTTGAGTGAGGTGCCCGGCGGATGCGGTGCCGGCCACCGCTGGACCTCGTCGAAGGCCCTCTGGAAGGAGTGAGCGGTGCACTCTTCGCCGTCCTGGAAGCGCACGCCCCGTCGCATGTGCACCTCCAGCGTCCGGTCGTCGATCCAGCGGCACTCCTCCATGACTGCTCCGACCAGATGGCCGGCGGCCTCCGTTCGAACGGGCTCCTCCATCGTGTTCCACGTGATGTGGAGCCAGTTCAGTGGATGGGGATCCACCACGTTGATCGTCCCGACGGGCACCCTCCGCCCGGCCACGGCCGGCGCCTCTCTGATGGTCTCTGCCATGTGCCAATCCTCCCTGTGGCTCGATAACACATGCTTGCCTGGGCAGGGTTTGATGATGGCACCGCTCGGACGACCTGGCAACGACTGGCCAGGTCACAAAGTCGGGGCCGCCGGCGCTGAAGGCGGGAGTCTATTCCCGCCAAGCGCAGTGGCCGCTCGCTGTGCCACCTTGACCTCGTGGCGGCGTTAGGCGAGCTCTTCCCGGCCCGGGTCGTACGGAAGTTCATCGCGGACGGAGGCGGCAATCAGGCCGTTCTGATCGCGTGGAACGCCCTCACGGCGATCTTTCCGATCGCTCTCGCCCTGGTCGCTGCCGGCGGCCTCGTCCTGGGGCTTGCTGGGATCTCGGCGGAGAGCATCGGCAGGCTGGTCGCCAACCTCTTTCCGCCCGACCAGCGGCAGCCGGCCCTGGACGCGATCAACGGGGTCAAGCAGCGCTCAGGCCTCTTGGGACTGATCGCGTTCGCCGGCTTCCTGTGGGTCGGCTCAGGTCTGTTCGGCGCGATGGAGGGCGCATTCGCGGTCGTTTACAACACCAACGGCCGCACCTTTGTCCGCCAGAAGCTGATGTCGCTGGCCATGATGGGAATCTTCACCGTCCTGGCGCTGGTGGCGGTCGCCAGCTCGACCGTGCTGGCCTTCCTCGACCGGTTTCCTCAGCTGTCAGGCCCAGTGGGAGTTCCCTTCGGAGACGCCGTCGGCGTCCTCGCCGGCTGCTTGCTGTTCTTCATTGTCTACCTCGTCGTACCCAACCGCCGTCAAGACATCCGGAACGTGTGGCCGGGGGCCATTTTCGCCGGGGCGGCATTCAAGGCGCTGACGCTGCTCTTTCCGATCTACCTCCGGATCAACAAGGGCATGAACCAGTACGGCGCGACGTTCGCCTTTCTGTTCATCATGCTTACGTTCTTCTATTTGTTCGGGTTGATCACGATTCTGGGAGCCGAGATCAACGCTGTGCTCGAAGAACCTGAGGGCGGCGGCGCTTCAGCTACTCGGCACGACCAAAGGCCCTGATCTCCTCCAGCTCCTGCTCAGACAGCTCGCGTGGAAGCTCGCCGCGCGCGACCTTCTCCGTCTGGACGTGCTGCCGGATGGTCTCGACGACCTCCGGATTGGCCAGCGTAGTGATGTCACCCGTGCCCGTGAAGTTCGAGATCCCGGCGATGACGCGGCGCATGATCTTGCCGGATCGGGTCTTGGGCATGTCCGGGACGATCCAGACGTTCTTCGGCCGCGCGATCTTGCCGATCAAGGTGTCGATTGCGCCGGCGACCTTCTCTTCGATCTGGCCGCTTGATGTGTACCCCGGCTTGAGCGCGACGTAGATCTCCACCGCTCGGCCCCGTAGCTCGTCCATCACGGGCACCGCTGCCGCCTCGGCGACCTCTTCCACGGTGATGCTCGCCGACTCCAGCTCCTTCGTGCCCAGGCGGTGCCCGGCCACGTTGATGACGTCGTCGACGCGGCCGAGTATCCGGAAGTAGCCGTCGGCGGCCTGTAGGGCGCCATCGCCGGCGAAGTAGGGCCAGTCGTGCCAGTCGGTGCTCGACTTGTCCTTGCAGTACTTCTGGTAGTAGATCTGCACGTACCGCTCGGGCTGTCCCCAGACCGTCTGGAAGATCCCGGGCCAGGGGTTGCGGATGCAGATGTTGCCCGCCTTGCCGCTGCCCGCGGGCACGGGATTGCCCTCTTCGTCAAGGATCACCGGGAAGATGCCCAGGACTCCAGGACCGCAGCTCCCAGGCTTCATCGCCTTGAGTGCGGGCAGCGTGCTCCCAAGAAAGCCGCCGTTTTCCGTCTGCCACCACGTGTCCACGATGACGGCCTCGCCTTTCCCGACGACGTCGTAGTACCACCGCCACACGTCGGGCTCGATCGGCTCACCGACCGTTGTCATGTGCTTGAAGTGGTGGTTGTACTTCTTGGGCTCTTCTGGACCGAGCTTGCGCAGCATGCGGATGGTCGTCGGTGCGGTGTGAAAGATGTTGACCCCGAGGCGCTCGGCGATCCTCCACGGACGCCCGGCGTCGGGGTACGTCGGCACACCCTCGTACATGACGCTGGTGGCCGCCAGGGCCAGGGGACCGTACACGATGTAGGAGTGGCCCGTGATCCAGCCGATGTCGGCGAAGCACCAGTAGGTGTCCTCGGGGTGGATGTCCTGGTAGTACTTCGACGTCCCCGCCACGTAGGACAGGTAGCCTCCGGTGCTGTGCTGGCAGCCCTTCGGCCGTGCCGTCGTGCCGCTCGTGTACATGAGGAACAGGGGTGCTTCGGCCGGCATCGAGACCGGCTCCACCTCTTTTCCGAGATGGTC
>DATFWQ010000216.1:0-11927 GCA_035259145.1 Candidatus Dormiibacterota bacterium
GGCCAACAGCAGCAAGTCCAACGAGGTCAAGGTCACCATGCCCGCCGACGGGCAATCCTCGGTCAGCCTGCAGCCCGGCCCCGGCCAGGGCAAGGCGACCTTCATGTACCTCTTTAACGGGTTCGTCAACTGCGCCAACTATGGTGCCGATCAGAACCTGCTGGCCGGTGCCGACAGCAGCGGCCTCTACCGCAGCCTGCTCCAGTTCAACCTGCCTCAGATCCCAAGCACCGCCAGCAACGTGAGCGCCAAGCTGAACGTCCTCCATTTCCTGGAGAACACGGTCAACATGACCCTGCACGCCTACCCGGTGACCTCCAGCTGGGAGGAGGGGACGGGGGTCACGAGCCCTGCTGCCTGCACCGGCAACGGTGCCACCTGGTACGAGCGCACGGGCGGCGTGATGTGGAACAGCCAGGGCGGGGACTTCGACAGCAGCACCGCCTCCAGCCAGGTCTCGATTCCCGCCCTGGAGACGGAGAAATGGGAAACGTTCGACGTCTCCAGCATCGTGTCCAGGTGGGTGAGCGGGCAGGCCCCTAACCTGGGTCTGCTGATCAAGTCGGACAACGAGGCTCAGGTCAATTACAACTTCACGGTCCTGGCCAGCAACGACTACAGCCCGGCGCCTGGTGTCCGGCCGCAGCTGCAGGTCACCTACACTGACGGCAGCCACGCCATCCCGCCCACAGTGGCGGTCTCGGCGCCGGCGCCCGGGGCCATGGTCTCGGGCAGCACGGTGACGCTCTCGGCGGCGGCCTCCAGTCCGGGGGCTGTGAGCAAGGTCCAGTTCTTCGTGGACGGGAGCCTCGTCGGCACGGCAGGGCAGGCGCCCTGGCAGGTGACCTGGATCGCCTCCGCCGGAACCTAAGTCTTCTTTGCCGCGATGCATATGGCTCAGGCTCTGGGTAGCGTCGTCATCAGGATTCGGGGAGGATAGGACTCGCCCATAGGTTGATCGCCCTGAGTTAGCGGACGGGAAGCCGAACCTGCCAGGGCGCCTCACCGGCCGTACCCACAGACTGGTCGCTCTACATCTCTGGCCTGAGCCGCTTTGGCGATCCGATAGACGTCCACCCCAACAACGCAGACAGACCAACGGGACCACCTCCTGGTTCGAGCCGCCGGGGGTCCACCTCCGCTTCAAGCTCGCTGCGGGCCATCTCGACGACATGAGGTGGCTCAGGCGGCGAGAGGCACGCACCCGAGCGAAGCTGTCGGCAATCATTCCCCCTGGGTGGGGCCCTGAATTAGGTCCTGCCGCCGGGTTTCCGGCGCCTGCTGACCCCTTGTTCCCCGGGATCAGCGGGAGAATACTTTCATGTCCGAATCCACGACTTCACGCTCCGCACAGTTCGCAGATCTTTTCGAGGCTGCTCAGGACGGCTTCATCCGTCTCATCGAGCTCCTGGACGACGAGCAGTGGCGGCGGGTCGGGAAGAATTATCCGCAGCGCGTCAACAACGAGGATGAGAGACGGACTGTGGGCGTGATCGCGCATCATGTGGCGAGCTCTGGGCCCTTCATCCTGGAGCGAATCCAGCTCATGGCTGCGGGCCGCTTGCTGCCGCCGGTAGGAGATTTCCGGGAATTGAACGCCAGGCACGCTGCCGAGAACGCTGCCGTCACGCGGGATGAAGTGCTCAAGGTTCTGCGCGAGACAAAGGGCCCGATCGCTGCCGCGGTGCGCGCGATCCCGGATGACCAGCTCGATCAGCCGCGGGAGACACCGGCGGGCCCGATGTCGGTGGCGCAGCGGCTGGAGCGTGTCCTGATCGGGCACCTCAAGATGCATCAGGGGTCGATCGATGCGGCGGTCGCCCAGTAGGCCTCCGTTACCGAACCCTCCCCCGCGACCCGGGGTAGGGGGTGATTCGCGGTCGGGTGTTGACCGAGTAGCCTATTCAGTGCGGATGGTTCAGGGAAAGCTCGACGCGGTGGGCGTCGTCGTTGGTGATTTGCGACGGGCCGTGGGTTTCTACCGCCTTCTCGGGGCCCCATTCCCGGAAGGTGCCGAGGAGTCCGAGGACGGCCACGCCGAGGCCCAGCTCGAGGGTGGTGTGCGGCTGCTACTCGACACGGAGGAAGGTATCCGGAGCTTCGATCCCAGCTGGCGCCGAGGGAATGGTTCTCCGGGTGTGAGCGTAGCCTTCCGTTGCGCCAGCCCTGCAGCCGTCGACGAACTCTACTCGCGGGCCCTGGGGGCGGGTGGGCACGGCCATAAGGAGCCCTGGGATGCGTTCTGGGGTCAACGCTATGCGCAGCTGCGAGACCCCGACGGCAATGGGGTCGATCTCTACGCCGACCTCGTTCCGGTTGGCTGACGCGCAAGACCGCTGAACGGGCAGTCCCGTCGCGGCGTGCATTGTCGCCAATCTCGGGGTCAACGCAGGCCGGCGATCCAGTCCGCGGCGGCGGTCAACGCATCGTCGAGGCGCTCCTTCAAGCTGTGGCCGGTGCCCGGCAGCGTCACCACGCGCACCTCAGGCAGCTTGCGCGCCTCGCGGCGCAGCTCGTCCGGTGAGCCGAAGGGGTCGGACTCGCCCTGGACGATCAGAACCGGACACCGGATGCGCGGCCAGTGCTCGGTGCGGAGCTGTTGCGCGAAGCCTGGCCTGTGGAGCGGGTAGGCGAAGAGAAGGAGGCCGGCAAAGTCGCTCTCGGAATCGGCTGCGGCCAGGCTCGCCACCCGACCGCCGTAGGAGCGGCCGCCGGCCACCACGTCTGGGCCTGTGCCCGACTGCTGCAGGAAGACTGGAACGGCCCGTTCGGCGTTGCCGCCCGGCAGCTTGACAGCCTGGGCCTCGATACCCCTTGTGGCAAGCCCATGGATGTATGGCTTCAGCGACTCCACGCCTCCGGTTGCACCCGGACCAAGGAACACCTTCACTCGGACTGTTCGATCGCCTCCTCGGCGGCGTATTCAGCCGGTCGGGCTTTTCGGCCGCTCCTCTAAGCAGCTCCAGAACGCAGCGGGACCGTGGCCGAGCGCACTTGAAAGGCCTGCAAGGCGAGCATCACGCCGAACAGCACCAGCCATACGCCGAGCACCAGCGTCAGGGCGAACAGCGAGATGCCCGGTACTACGATCAGGAGCACCCCGGCGATGACGCTCAGGAGGCCGCTGAGGATCATCCACGCCCTGCCCGGCAGCTCCGGGTGACCGATGGCCACGAAGAGCTCGATCACCCCGTGCATCATCCAGTAGAAGCCCAGGACGAGGGCCAGCACCAGGAGACTCAGGGCCACGTGACCCAGCAAGTAGACGCCAACCACAAATGACAGCACTGCAAGGATTGCCTGAAGGGCTCGAAGCCATCCCGTCTCGCCAGGAATGGCGAAGGCTCCCACGAAACGGAATACACCGCCAACAATCAGCTGGACCGCGAACACGATGGCGATGATCACCAGCGTCGCGCTTGGCCAGAAGATCGCCACCACTCCGGCCAGGATCGAGATGATCCCGAAGGCGAGGATCCAGGCCCAGGCCCTGCCGAGCTTCCTCAGTCTTGCCTCGAGTTCGCCGGCCATAAGCATCGACATTGGCAGCCTCCTATCTCATCCTGCAGGGGTGCTGACATTCAACACGTAATTCGATAGAGATTGCCACTGCGCCGACCGGAGTCAACCGCACTCGGGTGATGGCGCCACTCCCTCGCCGCCCGCTGATCGCGCGGCCTCCACGACTCCGCCGACTGCGAGGCCGATGCGCTGCGCGGCGATGGTCCGGTCGGGCTGCCCGGCGTCCAGCCAGGCGATGACCCCCTCGACTGCCACCGTGGGCACGAGCGTCGAGGCCCAACGCGCCCACGCCGGGTCGGGGATCACGTCCGCCAGGTAGCCGTACGCGACCTCGAACATGGAGGCGCGCAGCACGTCGATCTCCTTGCGGAACTCCGGCTCGCGGGCGGCGTGGTGGAACAGGAGGCGGAAGCCGGCCGGCTCCACCGCGGCCGCCGAGAGCAGGGCGTCGAGGCTCGAATCCGTGAACGCGGGGGATCCCGTCGCAGCGGCCAGGCGGTCCTGCGCCCTCCGGAGAACCGCTCGGTAGAGCTCCGCCTTCGAGTCGAAGTGCCGGTAGAGAACGTCGCGGCTGATGCCCGCCTCAGTCGCCACGTCCTCCAGGCTGGTGGCTGCGAATCCGGCGTTCGCAAATGCGCGAGTTGCGGTTATGAGGATCTGCTCCCGGCGCTCTGGGCGGCGGAGAAGCCGTCTCTTTGGTTTCTCATGGCCCGCCGGCGGGGTGTCGACGGCCACCTCTGAGGCCATCTGACCACTTTCCATGCAGAAAAGTATAGACTTTGGCATGGCGACTCTAGAGTCCACACTTAGAAGTAAATTTGTTTTCTCGGAGACCCGCCGAGGCATTCCCTTCAGGAGGGTGAAGTCGTGCGCGCATTCGTCGGTCTGGCGGTTCGCCGCCCCTGGTTGGTCATCGTCGGGTGGCTGGCCGTGCTCGTCCTGGCCAACCTTGGCAGCCGCGTGGTGCACCCGCCCGCGCCCAACAGCTCGTTCCTGCCGGCCGAGGCGGAGAGCCAGCGGGCCGCCATACTCGAAGCCTCCCGGTTCGGTGGCGGCCATCAGGCAGCTCAGGTCGTGGTCGTCGACCAGAACGGGCTTCGCTCAACTGACCATGAGCTCGCTCGACAGCTCAACGACTGGCTCAGCACCCGCCCGAGCTCTGACAGGATCCTGTCGGTCAGCCCGGCCTATCCGAGCCCTGACGGCAAGGCCCTGGTGATGCAGGTCACGTTCACCGTCGCCAGCACCGTCGACGAACAGCCCGACGCGGGCATCGCCGCGATCGAAAAGCACCTCGCCAACCTCCCGCTGCCGCCCGGCGTTCGGGTCGGAATCACGGGCGACCCCGTGATCAGCCACGACATTGGAGCGGGCATCAGCGGGAGCAGCTCGTCTGGACGTTCCGATTTCCTTCGGGTGGTCAGCATCCTGATCATCGTGGTGGTGCTCGCGCTCGTCTATCGCGCGCCTCTGCCCGTACTGGTCCCTCTTCTGTCAATCGGAGCGGTGCTCGCCATCAGTTCGAACCTTCTGAACATCGCAGCCGCCACGGTCGGACTCCCCCTGGGCTCGTTCAGCCTTCCCTTCGTCTTCGCGGTCACACTGGGCGCGGGCACCAACTACGGGATATTCCTGATCTCCCGCTACCGTGAGGAGCTGCGGCGCGGCGGTAGTCGCAGACACGCCATGGAGATCGCGGCGCCGGGTGTCGCTCCGGCGATCGCCTCCAGCGCTGCCACGGTGGTGCTGGGCACGGCCGCGATGGCCTTCACCTCCCTCGGCTTCTTCCGCACGCTCGGCCCCGCGGTCGCCATCTCGATCGTCGTGATGCTGGCCGCCGGCCTCAGCCTCACCCCGGCCTTGATCGCGATCAGCCGCGGTGCTTTCTTCTGGCCCCGCTGGCCGAAGCCCGAGGGCACGAGCGGAGATCCAGCCAGATCGATGTGGCACCGCGTTGGCGTGGTCGTCACGCGGCGTCCGGCGGTGGTGCTGGTAGCAGTCCTGGCGGTGCTGGCTCTGCCGGCGTGGGCTCTGACGAGAGTCCAGGTCTCGGTCGACTCCCTTAGCAGCCTTCCCGGCGGCTCGCCCTCGCTGGCTGGCTATCGCCTTCTGCAGGCCCACTTCCCTGTCCAGACCCAGGCGGCGTCGGTCTTCGTCACCACCGGCGGGACCCAGCTCGACGGGGCTCAGCTGAGCCGCGTCCGAGATGCCATGCATGACTCGCCAGGCGTCGCGTCGGTGAGCGATCCCGAAGTCTCCCGCGATGGCAGCGCCGCGAGGTTCCGGCTCGTGCTCAGCAAAGACCCGTCGACGGACGAGGCATCCGCCGCGGTCACCGGGGCCGAGGTGGCTGCGAGGCGTGCACTGACGGCCACAACGCTGGATCACCCGCGCGTCCTTGCCGGAGGTGAGGTGGCCGTCGATCGGGATCTGCGAGAGCTGCTGGTTCAGGACTTCCTGCGCGTGCTGATCCTGGTCGGCGGGTCGATCTACCTGGTCCTGGCAATCCTCCTGCGCAACCTCTATGCCCCGGTGTACCTCCTGGCCAGCGTGGGTCTGTCGACCGCGGCCGCGATCGGTGGAGTCGGGCTGCTCTATCGCGTGCTGGCCGGCCAACCCCTCTACTGGGCGGTACCCGTCTTCGCATTCGTGTTCCTGGTCGCCCTCGGTGAGGACTTCAACATCTACCTCGTCTCACGGCTTCGCCAGCAGCTGTCGCAGTCGGATCGCGCTGCGGGCATCGCTCGCGCGGTTGGGCTGACCGGTGGGCCGATCTCATCGGCGGGTCTCGTGATGGCTGCCGCATTCTTCCTCTTCCTTGGCAACCCGGTGCCTCTCGTCCAGCAGTTGGGGGCCGTAGTGGTCGCCGGCCTCCTGCTCGACACGTTCCTGGTGCGGCCGCTCCTGGT
Source organism: Candidatus Dormiibacterota bacterium (assembly GCA_035259145.1). GTDB lineage: Bacteria > Chloroflexota > Dormibacteria > Dormibacterales > Dormibacteraceae > CF-161. Next base: position 6,432 of record DATFWQ010000216.1, read on the forward strand.
GCCGGCGCTGGTGCGGTTGCTGGGTGGCTGGAGCGGCATCTCGGCCGTGCGACAGCCCGGGGCAGCGGCTTCCCCTGCATCGCGGCGGGTTGAGGTGGCGACGCCGCATCAAGACGCCGGTGAGGCCGGTGGCACTGGTAATCCACCGCACCTGGACTGGGGCGGGACGAATCAGAAGCCGTAAAGGTCGCCTGCCAGATATTTGAGCCCGCTGTCCACGCAAACCGTCGCTACCGTCCGGCCAGGACCGAGCTCGGCCGCGAGCTGGATCGCCGCCGCAACATTCAGACCAGAAGAGGTCCCCCCGAAGATGCCCTCCTCACGCGCCATGCGCCTGGCAGTTTCGCGTGCGAGCTCCTCGTCCACGGAGCGGACTTCGTCGTAGGACTCACTGTCCAGGAGTGGCGGTTTGAAGCCGATGCCGATTCCCTCCACGTGGTGCGCTCCCGACGCGCCCCCGGCGATCGGCGTGGAGGCGGCGGGCTCGAGTGCCACGATCCGCGTACCAAGAGGCTTGAGCACGTTCGCGACCCCGACAAGCATCCCAGCAGTGCCGACCCCGCCGCAGAAGACGTCGATGGAGCCGCTGACCTGGTTCGCCAGCTCGCGGCCGATCCCCTCGTAGCCCTTGATGGAGTCAACGTTGTTGAGCTGGTCGGTCCGGTAGCTGTTCACCTGTGTTGCGAGCATGCGCACTCTATCCATCATCCTGGGGAGCAGATCGGGTGTGATCTGACCACCGCGGCTTGGTTCGATAATCACGTCAGCACCGAACGCGCGCATGGTCGCAAGCTTCTCCGGCGCGAAGGCGTCCGAAGAGACAACTCGGAATTTGTAGCCTTTTACGGCGCACACGAACGCGAGCGAGGAACCGGTGCTGCCTCCGGTGTACTCGATCACAGTCATCCCTGGACGAAGGGCCCCTCGCGCCTCCGCCTCCGAGATCATGGCCAGCGCCATGCGGTCCTTGTAGGAGCCGGTCGGGCTGAAGTACTCGAGCTTGACCAGAACGTTGGCCGCCCCTGGCGGCAGCATCCTGGTCAGCCGGACGACTGGGGTGTTGCCAATCGCGTCCAGCGTGGAGTCCTTTACTCCGGCGCTCTGCATCAGTGGTCCTCCAATGGTCGGTTCCGCGCGTGTTGTCTCCAGTCTGCCAGCGAGGATGTGGTAGTGAGACCCAGCTGCGCGACTGCGCGGCAGACCACGCTGCCCTGCCGGCCGTCGATACTCGCTAGCCGAGCAACGCGACCACTGCTCCGTGCGTGTCGAAATAGGTCGGGCTCAGGTCTTCGAAGTCGGGCCCGTCCTCCTCGCCGACGTAGAGGTCAAGATGCTTCGGATCACTGCAGCCGCCACAGTGATCCTCCACGACCCAGCCAGCCCCTTTGACGCGGGCGCAGACGGTCTCGTCGACGTTCGAACCGCAGCTGACTACTCGCACACCTGTGCCGGGGGCAAAGCTGGATGCCGCTGCCGCCGAAACCCACTGCCGTAGCGGCCGGTCGCCTAGTCCAACCGGTGTCCTGGCCAGGAACCAGCAGCGGCGGTCGAAGTCCCAACCCAGATAGCGGTTCTCGTGGATGGGAGTCACGAAGCGACCGAAGCCCTCGGTCTGAACGCGGTCCAGGAAATGGAGCGAGTGCTTGCCGAGCGCCAGGCCGGCGCAGTCCAAGATGGCCTGCAAAGGGGGCCCGTGATACGACTCGACCGGCGTGTAGTAGACGGTCAGGTGCCAGCCGCCGGTCGCCTGACCCGACGGCCTCGCCGATGCTGGAGCCGCTGACGCCTGAACGCCGTGCGGAGGTGTCTGCGCCCCACAGCCGAGGCACAACGTGCACAGGCTGACCGCGGCGCAGATCCACCGATTGAGGCGGCTCAAAACGCCCCGGAGCCACGTTGTGGCGATGAGCCGAGCCTGGTGACACGGGTCCAGCCCACGCGAATGCCCTTCAGGGCGCGCAGCACCGCCTTCAACGCCACCACGTACATGAACTGCCGGTAGAACAGGTTCTGGACGGGCACCAGCAGGACCAGCGCGACGGACTCCCCGTCTATGGCCAGCGCCCACAGGCAGACCAGCAGAAGCGCGACGTTGTACGCGACGACTTCGAGGAGCAGCTGAGGGCCCCAGGCGAACAACGGACTGAGGACCAACCCCAGGTCGATCGTCGGAGCCATGATGGGAAACACGATCTGAGCGACCCACAAACCGGGGATCGCTACCAGGCCCAGGGCGCCTGCGCGTGGATTGAGCGTGGCGGCCCGATGCTTCCAGAGGCTCTGCAGCATGCCGAACGCCCAGCGATTTCGCTGGCGGCTGAGCTGTCGCAGCGTCTCGGGCGCCTCTGTGTATGCCACCGCCCCGGGCACGTAGCGCACGCGGTATCCTGCTCTGCCCAGCGCGAGGGTGACGTCGGTGTCCTCGGCCAGCGTGTCAGTCGGGAAGCCGCCCACCCTCGCGACCGCGGCCCCGCGCCACGCGCCGACCGCGCCTGGCACCACCGGGACGCAGTTCAACATGCTGTATACGCGGCGCTCCAGGTTCAGCGTCAGCACGTATTCCAGGACCTGGAACCGTGTCAGCAGGGTGCTCCGGTTGCCAACCTTGGGGTTGCCGGCTACGGCGCCAACGCGCGGGTCACCGAATGGTTCGACCAGGCGGCGCACGGTCCGCCTGCCGAACACGGTGTCGGCATCGAGAGCCACGATGATGGGGTGGCTTGCCGCGCCAAATCCGACGCGGAGCGCCTGCGCCTTGCCTGCGTGCGGCCGTTGGATCACGCGGACGCCGTGCCTGGCGAATGCGGACGCGATAAACGCCGTGCGATCGTCGGAGCCGTCGTCTACGACGATGATCTCCAGCCCTGGATAGTCACTGCTGATCAGTGCCTGGAGCGTCCTACCGATGACCTTCTCCTCATTGTGGGCAGGGACCAGCACAGTGACCGGACCCCGATAGGCATTGGCGCGAGGGCGGCCGCCGAGGGCCCAGTGCAGCAGCGCGAAGCCACCCAGAAAAAGGACTCGGGCGAAGGCGAGGAACACAACAATGTTGACCGCGGCGAACCAGAAGCTGCTGCCGTGGTAGACGGTCCAGATGGTGCCCAACGTCAAGGAGTCGAGCAGCAAGTTAGGCTGGCTCACCGGCGGCATCGCGGCCGTTGGCGATTCTCCTATCGCCTCACCAACCGGCACGATCTCGAGGCCTCGAGCCTGGAGCCCGTCGAGGATCCCGGGCAGTGCCGCCACCGTCTGGCTGCGATCGCCGCCCCCGTCGTGCAGGAGTATCGTCTGGCCGTCTGGCGCCGAGAGAGCACGCGACACGATCAATGCCGGGCCGGGACGCGTCCAGTCCCGCGTATCCGCCCCGCTGCCCACGATCTGGTATCCCTGCTGCGCCACCTTGAGCAAGCTCAGATTGTCCTGTCCGGGATCGGGATCGGAGAGCGAGTCCGAGTAGGGGTAGCGAAACAGCGTCGCCGAGTGGCCGGTAGCAGCCTCGATCACCCTCTGCGTCATGCTGAGCTCGAACCCGAACCGCCAGTCTGAAGCGTGCTCAAGGTCGGCAGCGTGCGTATAGGTGTGGTTGGCGACCTCATGCCCCTCCGCGTACATCCTCCGCAGGAGGTCGGGATATTGAGCCGCCACACTGCCGATGACAAAGAAGGTTGCGCGGGCGTGATACTCGCGCAGTATTTCGAGGATGCGCGGAGTCCAGCGCGGGTCGGGCCCGTCGTCGAACGTCACCGCCACCGTTCCCTGCCTCAGCGCCGTCTCTCGCAGCTGGACTCCGGCCGGCAGATCCAGATAGCGCTCACCAGTCACCCGACCGTCGGCCGCGTCCACGCTGACCGTGCGGTGCCCCACCTTCGGGAGCCCGGCAATCCCGGCAACCTCTCCACGGCCGCTCAGCGTTGGGCTGATGGTGACGACAGAGAGAGTGGCCGGGACAGAGTCGCCTCCCGCAGCCACGACCTGCCACAATCCCTCGTCCTCCAGCCCTACCCGCCACAGGCCCACGCCGGCGAGGCCACCGGCCTCAGCCTCGCGTATGAGCGGCTGCAGGCTCGCCGCGTCGCAGAACCACACGGTGTGGCGTGTGTGATCGGAGCCTGTGTACGTGTACCAGGGCTCGCGCGCGGTCGCGTCCCACATAATCGCGCTGGCACCGCTCGCGCGCTGCATGACCTGGCTGAAGGACAGCGGCTCGACGGTGTCCTGTCCCCAGTCGTACCCATAGCCCGCGAGACCAAGCAGGACTTTGCTGGGTGCAACCTCCCGCCGCAGCTGTTGGAGGGCGGCTTGCACCCACGGGTAGGCAGCGATCGGGCCCGGTCTGCCAGGTAGGTTGTGCTGGTCGTACGCCATCTCCAGCAGCCAGTCGGTGACCCCCTGCAGCCGGGAGAGGTCGTAGCTGCGGTGGTCGACCGGAATGTCCAGGATCAACCCTTTGCCCGCCGCGTGCAGACGGCCGTACAGCTCGGCCACAAAGCTCAGGAAGGCTGCGGAAAGCGTCGGCGACAGCTGCTCGAGGTCAAGATCGGCACCATCCCCGCCGGCGTCGATCACTGCCTGGAAGATGTCGGCCACGAGTGATTGACGACCTGCCCCGGAGGCGAGAACCTTCAGGTCACCGCCCTGGAAGGCACCATCCCGATAGTTCTGCACCATCTGGAAGACCTTCACGTCGCTCGCATGGGCGAGCCTCACGAGGGTCTTGGGATCGCCGACCTCGTGCAGGCCACCGTCGGCGGCTAGATACAGCCCACTTGGCGCCAGGTGGGTGATGTGGTCTCGGTCGAGGTGGGCAAGGCCGGAAAAGTCGGGGGTGTCGCCATCGTAGAAGGCGAGGGCTACCGGGGAGCTGGAGGCTGCATGGACTGGTCCAGCCGGTGTCGGTGAGAAACAGAAGAGCGCGCCGCAGGCAGGAAGGACGAGACTCCGAACGGCAAGAGCCCTGGCCCTGCGACCTCTAACCACAGGCCGTCAGAAGGGCGGGAAGAACGGGGGCTTTGTCTTCTTGGGCCTGGGGGTAGATGGAGGTCCGTGAGAGGGTTTTGGAGACGGCCCCAACGTGGCACTCGGGGCCGGCTGCCCTTGACCCCCCACGGCGCCGGTGGCGGGTCCGGCTGCGATGCCGCCGGGCCTGGCTGCTACACCCGGCGGCCCGGCTGAGGGGTCACCGGCGGCGGCGCGACCCGGCCAGTCCGACACCGGCTGAGGCGCGGTGGCGGAGAACCATGGCGCCTTGCCTGGCGCTACATGGGCGGCCGCCAGCAGCACCGCCCCAATCAGGGCGACCAGAGCCACCGCGGCCGCGAGCACGACGCGTTTGATGCGAGGCCAGCGACGGCCGGCCGCGTCGTGAAAGACGAAGGGAGCGCCCTCCGCGGATCTCGCGGCTGGTGGAGCACCGCCCACGGGAAATGGTGCCCAGCTGCTTGGTTCCACGCCCACCTGGGGCGAACGGGCGTAGGGCGCCGCAGGCTCGATCAC
>DATFWQ010000217.1:0-2454 GCA_035259145.1 Candidatus Dormiibacterota bacterium
GACCGCAGCGTGGTGGATGCGCTGCGGCTCCGGGTCAGAGCGACCCCATGCGCGACGTGCGAGAGCCGCGCCACTGCTCGCTGTCACGCTTGCGGCCGCGCCGTGTGCCGACAGCACGTCGCCACGCCAACGTATCGCCACCTCGTCTGCGCGGGGTGCCCGGCGGTCTAGGGTACCGTCAGCTCGAAGAGCAACGGCTTTTCGGATTCCGTCAGGGGGCCGGTGGACCAGGCGACCGCCGCGCGCCCACGTGCTAACGCTGACTATCCTTCGCTCCAGTTACAGCCGGCCGTGGCCTCCGCCAACGACCAGTACCAGGTCGCGCGCCTCGGGTTCTGGACGGCGCGCGCGGCCATCGAGCGGGCAGGCGAATCCAGGTAGCCGAACGAAGGCCTAGAACGTGACGGGGTCGCGGATGAGCGGGCACGTCATGCAGTGCCCGCCGCCGCGGCCGCGGCCCAGCTCGGCGCCGACGATGGTGATCACCTCGATGCCTGCTTTTCGAAGCAGTGAGTTGGTGTACGTGTTGCGGTCGTAGGCCATCACGACGCCGGGCGAGAGCGCCACGAGGTTGTTGCCGCTGTCCCACTGCTGCCGCTCCGCAGCGTAGCCGTCACCGCCCGTGGGAACAAGGCGCAGCTTCTTGAGGCCGAGCGCCTCGGCCACCACCTCGACGCACGGTCTCGTCTCGCGCGTGACCTCGATGCCGCCGGGCTTGCCGCTGGGCCTGAGCGAGATGGTGTGGGCCCCGTCCATGATGTCCGGGAAGATCGTGACCACGTCCCGATCGGCGAAGGTGAACACCGTGTCGAGGTGCATGGTGGATCGGAGCTTCGGCATGGCGGCGATGATGACGCGGGTGGCCGCCCCCTTGGCGAACAGAGCGGCTGCCACCTGCGTGATGGCCTGGCGCGAAGTGCGCTCGCTCATGCCGATGAGGACGGCACCGTTGCCGATGGGCATGACGTCGCCACCTTCGAGGGTCGCCGAGCCCCAGCGCTTGTCTGGATCGCCCCACCAAACCTGGATGCTCTCGCTGGCGAAGCTTGGGTGGAACCTGTAGATGGCGGTGGTCAGCCGGGTCTCCGCGCGCCGCGCCGGCCAGTACAAGGGATTCAGCGTCACGCCCCCGTAGATCCAGCAGGTCGTGTCCCGCGTGTAGAGCGTGTTGGGGAGCGGCGGGAGGAGATACTCGGTGACGCCCGTTGCCTCCTTGACCATGGTCAGATATTCGGAGGCGTAGCGGGCCGGCAGGTCGACGGCGGAGAGACCGCCGATCATGAACTCCGCGAGAGTGCGGGAGTCGAGGCTTTCCAGAAAAGCGCGGGTCTCAGCGACCAGGCCCAGGCCAACCTCGTTGGCCACGATCTGTGCGTCCAGGAGCCATTGCTTGGCGGCGGGCACATCGAGCGTCTCCGCCAGGAGATCGTGCATCTCCACCACCTCGACCCCGCGCTCCCGCATCTTCGTCATGAAGTCGAGATGATCGCGCTGGGCGCTCTGCACCCACATCACGTCGTCGAACAGGAGCTGATCGCAGTTGCTCGGGGTGAGGCGCGCATGCGCGAGGCCCGGCGCGCAGACGAGGACTTTCCTCAGGGTGCCGACTTCGGAGTGGACGCCGTACGCGGCGGTCACGCCCCGGAATGCTTAACCGGGCCCCCAGGGAAGATCCACGAGGTGCCAGGCGGCTAGAAGTATCGTCCACCCCACGAAGATGATCAGCATGTTGGGTAGCATGAGCGCCACTGTAGCATTGGCTCCTACAGGCCGGCTCCTGGGGAGTGTTTGAGTCCGGCAGACTGCGCCAGGGGCCGGAGAGCCACCTGGGCGGCGACCGCCGCGTGCCCACGTGCTCGCGTTGCCTACCTTCCGGCACCCATGCCGGCCTCAAACGATTGCGGTGACCGAGCGGGGCGTGTCAGGAATGGGATTCCCGTGGGCCGGATTGCTGAGTCAACGAGATGTCGGTGGCCGATGTGAAACATCTAGCGCGTGGCGGACAGTACACACGGGTTCGAATCTCGTTGGGGGGCCTGGCATCGGCTCCTAGAGGCCGGCTCCTGCGGCGGCGTCCGAGTCTGGCTTCTATGTCTCCTAGCGGACCCGGCCTTGACGTAGAATCCTCCCCTGGGAGGGATGCGATGCGCGTTACGGTCTCCGACGTGGTCTCCCCTTCGTACTTCCCGCTCACGGCCGCAGTCGAGCTGGGCTTCTTCACCCCATACGAGCAGATTGCCGCCACCTAGTTTCAGCGCCCGTGGACGGCCAGTCTCTAATTGCCGTTTAACCTTCGGGGCAATCCAGCGGTTCGAGACCGCCATCATCGAGAAGAGGGGCTACAAGAACCTGCGGACCTGTCGCTGAAGAATCCGGCGGGCTCGAGAACAGAATGTCCATGACCGAGGGTGATGACGCTTCAGCTCAAATCCCTATGCCTGGTGAGCGCCCATG
>DATFWQ010000218.1:0-5398 GCA_035259145.1 Candidatus Dormiibacterota bacterium
GTCAGCGATCTCCAGCTCAACCGAGTCTCCATAAGCCTCCAGGCGGACGTCGACGCGCCGGGCGCGGGCGTGCTTCACCGCGTTCCAGAGGGCCTCCCGGCCGACCCGGTACAGCGCCTGCTTGACCTCGATGGGCAGCTCCGGCTCGGCGCTGGTGATGGTCTGGGCGGAGATGCCCTGCTTGGCACGAACGGCGTCGATCTGCCTGTTGAGAGCTGCCACCAGGCCCTCCGTCTCAAGGGCTTCGGGCCGCAGTTCGAAGATCAGCGCCCGCATCTCGGCCTGGCTCGCCTCGGCGAGCCGTATGACGTAGTCGATCGGCTGGGCGATCCCGGCCGAATCCTGGCCAAGCCGCTCGCGTGCCATCTGCGCTCCCGCCCGGATCGCGAAGAGCGACTGAGAAGCCGAGTCGTGCAGCTCTCTGGCCAGCCGCTGCCTTTCCCGCAGCGCGACCTTCTCGCGAGCTGCCGCCAGCAGCCGGGCATTGGCGGCAGCTATCGCCGCCTGGTCAGCCAGCGCGGCGAGGAAGCTCGTCTCGGCCGCGTACGGCATCTCGCCCTCCCGGAAGATGGCGGTGAGCAAACCGACGGCCTCACCGCGGTGCAGTAGACGCGCGATGGCGGCCGGCTGCCACGGGAGGTTCAGCGGGCATTCGGACCCGAGTGTCCGCTCCATCTGCTGCCGCCAATCCGCATACACGACGACTCGCCGCGCTGCCAGGGCCTCCTGGTCGATGAAGCGGGCGGCGGCCTCGCAGGCCCCCGACCGCAGGTGCCCGCGGAAGCTGCCCGGCACACCCGCGGCACCGACCCATCCAGCGACGTGGTCTTCATCGGCGAGCTTCACCCATGCGGCGAGCGCTCGCGTGCCGGCGAGAGCGCATCCGCTGATGGCGTCAAGGATTGCGTCGATCGAGTCGCTCGCGGCGACGCTGGCGGCGGCCTGGGCCAGCGCCGCCGCCTGCCTGCCCTGCCGCTGCCGCTCCGTCACGTCTCGTGCCAGGAAGACAAGGAACCGCTTGCCCTCGCGGTTCAACACGGTGCCCGACACCTCGACCTCCAACTCCGAACCGTCGGCCCGGAGGGCGACGCCGAGCAGCGCCTCGGACCTACCATCCCGAACGTCCGACCAGTGTTTGAGGGCGGTCTGCCGCTGCCGTTCCGGAGCGAGCATGAGAGCGCTCTGGCCCAGCAAGCGTGCAACGGGATAGCCAAACAGCGCACAGGCGGCCGGGTTTGCATAGACGATTCGAAGGTCGCTGTCCAGGACGACGACCGCATCTGGGGAGGCGCTGACCCAGGCGATGAGGACACCATCAAGCCCGAGGCCGTCCGGGCCTATGGGTGCGCTCGGGGTTGCCAGGATGCCATCCGGGGCTCCCCTGACCTTATCCGCCGACTTCCGCATCACCGTGCCCAATCTGTGCGCTCGGAGGTCCACCGGTACGGCCCGCTGGCCTGGCACATGCACCTCCCACCGTAGTTGCTGATATCAGGCCCGCGCGACGTCCAAATGCGCGATTTCGGGTTCACCCGTTTGAGTGGGCGGAGGCCCAGGGATGTGGAGGTCCCGTCGCTCGGTGAAGACGGCGCAAGCGTGGAGGCTGTGGGGGACCTGCCGGCAGCGACCCGTAGCATGCGACCATGGCACAGGCGACCGGCCCCGACGATCGGGAGTTCCTGGTACTGACCTTCAACACGCTCTTCTTTGGTCAGGTCAGGCTGCGCCGGCGCACGCTCGGAAAGATCCTCAACCGCTCGGCGCTCGATGTGATCTGTTTGCAGGAGATCCTTTGGCGGTGGAGTTTGGCGGAACTCCGCGACATCTGCAGCACGTATCCACACGTTGCGTGCGAGTCGCGGGGACCGGTGATTACTGGAGGCCTGATCACGCTCTCCCGCTGGCCAATCGTGGAGCGTCGCTATGTCGCGTACCACGTGCGCACACCTCGACGAAGTCCGAGGTTCGACTGGCTCCTTCGCAAGGGCATGTTGATCACGCGGCTTGAGGTTGCGGGTCACCCGGTGACTGTGGTGAACACTCACCTCATGGCCAATTCCGATGGGGACTGGTCACGAACCAATCGTCACTCATTGGCTCTTCAGGCAGAGCTGCATCAGCTCGCTGGTGAGCTGGCGATGGTCGATGCAGGTGTACCCATGCTGGTCATGGGCGACTTCAATGTGCCGAGGGACTCCTGGCTGTTCGATGAATTCCTGGTGATGACGGGCCTACGCGACACTATGGCTGGTGACACACGACCGACCTACAGACCCACGCCAAGGCTCCACACGACACAGGCGATCGACCACCTGCTGGTGCGTCCATCCCCCTCCAACAAAATTGGAGCCCACCCGAAGCTGGTTTTTGAGGAGCCGATCTTGCTGCCCGACGATCGGTCCGTTCATCTATCGGACCACTACGGCATCGAGTCTCGAATCGAGCTGATGTAGGCGTGCTTGGCGGAAGGTTCGATCGGCTGGCGCCCGCGCTCGCTTCTGTGACCAAACCCCGATTCAGACCCGAAGGGGGATTCGCCACTCCACGCAGGTCCCGCCCCCCTCGTGGCAGTTCACGGCGAACGTGCCGCCGAGGCACTCCGCCCGGTGCTGCAGGTTTCGGAGTCCGCTGCCGCAGGTAACCCGGCCCAGCCCCGTGCCGTCGTCGGTGACCCGCAGCACCAGGTCCTCTCCCACGCTCACGCTGACCTCGGTGGCTGAGGCGTTTGCGTGGCGGGCCACGTTGATGAGCGACTCCCGGACAACCGCCAGGAGGTGCTCGGCGACGGCGTCTGGGACCGCGGCGTCGATCGGCCCCTCGAAATAGAGCCGAGGCCAGAAGCCGAGGCTCTCGGCAGCTCTGGTCACCGCTGCGAGTACCTGGGTGCGCAGGCTTGTCGCGCCCTGGCTTCCTTGCTTGAGCCCGAAGATGGTGGACCGGATCTCGGAGATGGCAGCGTCCAGCTCGCCCGCGATGGCGTGCAGTCTGCGCTGCACGTCGGGAGCTGTGACCAGGCTGCCCACCGCATGTAGAGCCAGGTCGGCGGCGAAGACTCGCTGGATGACCAGGTCGTGGAGGTCCCGGGCGATTCGCTCCCGATCCTCACTGACCTCTCGGGTTGCCTGAGCGACGAGCAGCTCCGCCTCCCTCCTCCTCTGTGCACTGAGATCGTGAAGCAGCGCCGAATAGCCGATGAGCTGGCCGGCCTGATCCCGCATGGCAGAGAGAGTGAGTGCGACCTCGATCAGCGTGCCGTGACTGCCGCGGCACCAGGTGTCATACGGCATGGCCCGTACCCCGGCGCGGAGCCGCGCGAGCGCGTCCTCGAATGTGTCCCTGACGTCGGCGGGGATCAGAACTTCAACCTGCGAGCCCAGAATGTCCGCCGCCCTGTAGCCGAGCAGTCGCTCCGCCCCCGGGTTCCAGCTGTCGATGAGATGGTCGAGAGTCGTAGAGAAGATGGCGTCGTCAGAAGACTGAACGATCGTGGCCAGGCGCGCCTCGGCCGCCCTCGCTTGGTCCAGCTCAGCGTAGAGCGCGATCAGACCACGGTTGGTCTCGTCCAGCTCATGGCGGAGATGGGCGACCTCAGCTCGCCGCGCTTCGAGGTCCGCCCTAGCGCTCGGAGCCACTCTCGCGGATCGAGGTCGCGGGCGAGCGTTGCGCCGCGCCGCGCTGGTCACCCCGGCCCGCCCCTCACGTCCTTCACGCAGAGCACGGTGGCGTCGTCCGTGGCCCGGCGGTGGTCTCGGTAAAGCGTCGCTGCGACGACCGACGGGTCGTGTTCGACCAACCCAGGGTACGCGCGCGGGTCCCACTGGCTGCGGAGCCCGTCCGACGCCAGGACGAGGATGGCACCGGGGGCCCAATCGTCGCGCACGACGTCGACGGTGGGTCCCTTCACCTCCGTCCCCAGCGTTCCCTCTCGGCTCAGCAGGCTCCGACTTGCTCCCCCGATCAGGACTCGCCCAGTGATGTTGCCTACACCAGCGTATGTCAGGCGGTCTTCCGCCGCGTCGATCGTACAGACGCCGAGCACGGCGCCCCGGGTGACGCCGATGGCCGCGTGGACCCGGCGCACGAAGTCCCGGAGGTCGGTTGGGGGCTGCTGGCAGAAGACACTCAACGCCGTCCGGGTCACCTCGTGGGCGCCTTCGCCGTGGCCCAGTCCGTCGACCAGCAGGACGGCTACGGTCATGTTCTCAACAGCGACGGACCAGCCGTCCCCAGACACGCCACCGCCGCCTAGTGGAACGTTCACTGCACCCCAGTAGAATGACGGCGGACTCCGGCGCCCGCGAGAGCCCAGACGCGCGAGGACGACCGTCCCGCGCTCCGTCGAGTAGATATCGAAGGTTGTGGCCAGGCGCTCGATCACGCCGAGGCCGACGCCTAGCCCCTGATGGGGGGCAGGAAAGGCACCTTCGGTCCGCAGACCCGGGCCCTCGTCGACCGCCAGCAGCTCGATGCCGTCGCCGGCCGGCCGGTACAGCACGCACCCTCCGGCGGACGTGTGTCGGACCAGGTTCGTCGCCAGCTCCGTCGCGACGAGCTCCACGTCGGCGCGCCGCACGCCAGGTCGTCCCGACGCCATCTCGGCCACTGCCCGGCGGAGTGCTCCGACGTCCTCTTGCAGGCGGACCTCGTGCCGCCGGTGCGCAGCCTGCGTCAGCGTGTCCACTTGACGATCACCACGGTGGTGCCCGAGCCAGGGGCGGTGCTGATCTGCAGCTCGTCCATGAACGCTCGATTCGTTTCGGCGACTCGGTTCCGGGGACTGCTCAAGCGGGTGGATCCGGTCGTGGGCGAGGCGTTTGGCGACTATTCCGCGACTGTCACCGCGAAGGTGCTGAAAATCAGGTGGCCTGGCGAGGGTAAGGCGCTGCGGTTCACGCCGAGCGGTAAGAGCGAGGCACCAAATCTCGAGCGCGCTGGACTCCTGCAACTCCGGCTCCGTGCGCTGTTTGGGGTTGGCACCCGTGCCGAAGTGCTCCGCCTTCTGCTCATCGACGTGTCACGTGGCTGGTCCGCGGCCGAGCTAGCCCGTGAGTCTGGCTACGCCAAAGTCAACGTCGCGGCTGCGTTGGACGTCCTAGCGCTCGCGGGAACCATTCGAGTCGAGAAATCGGGGAACCAGTTCCGGTACCGATTGGGGAAATGGCCGCAGCTCGTCGAGCCAGCCGGACCGCTGCCCAGCTTCCAGCCGGATTGGAGCGCCCGTTTCGCCGTGATGCTGCCTCTGACCCGGCTCAAGCTCGAGCGCGGCCAGGGCAAAGGCATGGCGAGAGCCGCGCAGGTGGTCGGCGTGCTGCGGCAGATCGAGAAGCCGCTCACTCGGCTCGGGCTGCTCGACTTGGTGCCGACTCCTGGAAGGCCGGAGTTCAATCAGGAATTCGAT
>DATFWQ010000219.1:0-2363 GCA_035259145.1 Candidatus Dormiibacterota bacterium
CGGCCCCGAACAGCTCCGCGACCCCGTCGGCGAGGTCGGGCTCCAGCCTGGAGCGGTCCAGGGCCAGCACCGCGTGGGCCGCCAGCACGTTGGCGTTGACCGCGGCGTGCTTGTGGCAGGTGTGGGCCGAGCGGCCCCGGACGGCCACGTCGAAGTAGTACCGGCCCCGGTGCCCCAGGCACACCTGGTTGCCGGTGAGCTCGCCGAGCAGGCACAGGTCCGCCTGGTGGGTGTCGAAGTAGGCGATCGAGCCGACCTGCTCGCCCATGTGGTCGGCGGCCGCGGCCAGCGCGACCGTGCCCGACAGCGGGAGGTTGCTGGCCTTCACCGCCTCGATCGCGACGATCTGGCAGGCCAGGGCCGCCTTCATGTCCATGACGCCGTGACCGTAGACGGCGCCGTCGATGAGGTCACCCGAGAACGGGGCAGCCCGCCGCCAGCCGTGCGACTCGGGCTTGGTGTCCAGGTGACCGGTCAGGACGACCCGCGGCCCCGGCCCGAAACCGACCTCTCCGAGCGCGTTGGGCCGGCCGGGGAGCACGTCCTGGAGCTCTACCGACTCGAATCCGGATTCCCGCATGACCGAGGCGAGAAATTCCGCCAGCTCTCCCTCATCGCCAAGGACGCTGGGGATGCGGCAGACCTGCCGCACGAGCTCCACCGCCCGGTCGAGGTCGAGATTGCCCAGTACCGCACCGGCCAGCCCCGGGTCGACGATGTCCACGGTCATCCGTTCTCTTAATATCCGATATCAGATCTTATATTCGCACCGCGCACCTGGCCAGGGACGCGGGCCCGGCACCCGGGCGCCGGGCCCGCGTCACCCGGATGGCTGGTCAGCAGCTGTACGGCAGGTACTTGTCGGTGGAGATCAGCGAGGCCTGGGGGGTGACCTTGATGAGCTTGTTCTGCTTCATCCAGTCACCGAAGCTCTGCCAGTTCGCCTCGTTGATGCAGCCGGTCTTCTGCCCGGGAGGCGGCGCCAGCAGCGTGAGCGTGTACGGCACGCTGCGCTCGAGGAACGCGACCTTGTACTGGGAAACCTGCTCCATGATCTGGGTGGCCCCTGAGGGGTCCTTGCGGGCCGCGTTGGTCCCCGCCACGAGCGACTTCACGAACCGGCGCACCGCGTCCGCGTAGGCCTTGTCGGAGGCGAGCCGGTTCCGGTTCGCGACCAGCACGAGCTCGGCGTAGCTCGGGACGCCGAGCGCCGAGGCCGGGAACACGGTCGGCTTCTGGCCCGACTCCTGGGCGATCTGGATGGCCTCGACGTTGCGGTACCCGCCGATGATCCCGTCCACCTTGCCGGACAGCAGGGAGGGGACGAGGTTGAAGCCCACGCTCACGTTGGACACCTGGGAGGGTTTCAGCCCGGCGGTCTTCACAAAGGTCGAGTAGATGGCACCGTCGCTCGGGATGCCGGTGATGCCGACCTTCTTCCCCGCCATCTGCGACAGGCTGGTGACGTGGTCCTTGGCCGTCACGATCAGCGAGTTGAGCGGGACCGGGACGATCGTGGCCACGGCGGTGACCGGCAGGTTCTCCTGCTGGCCGTAGTACATCTCCGACTCGTACGAGATGGCCAGGTCCACCTTGTTGAGGCCCACCAGCTTGATGGGGTCGGCGGCGTTCGATGGCGTCAGGAAGTTCACGGTCAGCTTGTTGCCGCTGAAGATGCCCTTGTTCTGCGCGTAGTACAGCCCCACGTGGTCGGGGTTGGGGACCCAGTCCAGTTCCACCTTGAGGGTGGCTGGCGCGGCTGCCGGTGAGGAGCCGCCCGCGCTCGCGGGCGGGGTGGTGCTGCCGCAGGCAGCCACCAGGGCTGTCGCCAGCGCCAGCAGCGCGGCGGCATAAAGCCGGGGAGTCTTGACGTTCACTGCGCCCGTCCTTCCAGTCATTCTGAAGGGCTGTGCCCTTTGCCTGCAGTCATTCGCCGCCTGCGGACGCAGGAGCGATTGGTAAGTTCACGCCGGCTCCCTCCTCGGTGCCCACGGGACAAGGATCCGCTCCAGGAGCGAGACCAGGCCGAACAGCACGAGGGAGATCACCGTGAGGATGAGGATCGCCGCGAAGATCCGCGACGTGAGCAGGTTCGGGGTGGCCGCGAGCATGACGTAGCCGAGGCCCGCGTTCGAGCCCGACCACTCACCGAAGACCGCCCCGATCGAGGCGAAGGTCGCCGCGATGCGCATGCCGGAGAAGAAGGACGGAAGCGCACCGGGGAACTCGACGCGCCGGAAGATCCCCCAGCGCGTGGCGTCGAGCGTGTACATCATGCGGATGAAGTCGTCGTCGACCGCCCGCAGGCCGTCGAGGCCGTTGACGACGATCGGGAAGAAGCAGATCAGCGCCACGATCACGAG
>DATFWQ010000220.1:0-9638 GCA_035259145.1 Candidatus Dormiibacterota bacterium
TCGACCACTTCCCAGCCGCCCTCGCGGAGGCGCTGGCGGATCAGGTCGGCGGCGGCGAAGTCCTTCGCCTGGCGCAAGCTCGCCCGTCGCGCGAGCAGCTGCTCCGCCTCCTGCCGGTCGATGGCGGGACCCCTATTGGCCTTTCCTGGCCTTGACCGCCTCGGTCAGCTTGGGCAGGATCTTCAGCGCGTCGCCGACGACGCCCAGGTCGGCCATCTTCAGGATCGGCGCGTCACGATCCTTGTTGATCGCGACGATCACCTTCGAACCCTTCATTCCCACCGTGTGCTGCATGGCGCCGGAAATTCCGGCCGCTATGTACACGCCGGGCCGGACCGTCTTGCCTGTCTGACCCACCTGCATCGCGTACGGCACCCAGCCGGCGTCGACGACAGCCCGGCTGGCGCCCGCTGCGCCGCCCAGGGCGTCCGCAAGCTCGTGCACAAAGTGGAAATTCTCGGGGCCCCCCAGGCCACGACCTCCGGAGACGACGATCCGCGCGTCCTCCAGCTTGACCTTGTCGGCGGCCTCTTCAAGACGATCGACGATGCGTGCTCGCCTGGAGCCTTCACCGATGGAGGCTGAGACTGCGATCACCTCAGCCTGGTCGCCGCTATCGCTGATCTCGAAAGACTTGGGCCGGATCAAGACAATCGCCGGGCTGGCATTCGCGCGGTATGAGGCCACCTTGGCCCCGCCGAAGTAGGGAACCTTTGCCACGAAGCCGCCGTTGACCGCCTCGACGTCCATGGCATTGGAGATCAGCCCGGTACCGAGGCGCGCGGCCAGCCGCCCTGCCACTTCGCGGGAGTCGGGGCTGAAGCCGAACATGATCAGGTCAGGTCGCTCCTGGGCGACCAGGGCTGCAAGGCAGTCGGTCGCGGGCTCGGCAACATATTCGGCGAAGGCTGCGTCTTCGTTCACGAGCACGCGCCGGGCCCCGTGCCTGCCCAGCGCCTCAGCCGCATTCACGGCCCCGGGGCCGAGTGCGACCGCGTCGACGTTCCCAAGCTCGCGGGCCCTGGTGAAAAGCTCGAGTGATGTGGTCGTCAGCCGGCCCTGGTTCAGCTCTGCGTAGACCCAGATCTTTGGCATGCTCAGCCTCCCCTAGACGACCTTGGCGGCCTGGAGGACGGCCATGATCTTCGCCACGCCGATGGCGCCGTCGTCCTCGACGACCTCGCCGGACTTGCGGGCCTCCGCATCGATAATGCTCTCGACCGTCTCGGATGGCTCACCCTGCTCGATTCCGAGATCAGTGAAGGTGAACAGTTTCACCTCCTTGGAGCGGGCGGCCATGATCCCCTTGAGCGACGCGTAACGAGGTTCTGCAATCCCGGCTGTGACGGTAACAAGACTCGGCGTCGCTGCCTCCACCACCTGGTAGCCCTCCTCCGTCTGCCTGTGCACGGTGACCCTGCCGTCGGCAATCTCGACGTGCTTGGCGAAGGTGAGCTGGGGCAGGCCCAGCAGCTCGGCGAGCATTGGCGGCACCATGCCGGTCGAGCCGTCATAGGACTCGGTGGCACAGATGACCAGCTCCGGCGACTCGGGCTCGATGGCGGCCGCGAGGACGCGGGCCGTCAGCAATGCATCGGCGCCGGCAAGGTGATCGTCGGTGATGAGGATGCCACGGTCGGCGCCCATCGACAGGCCCTTTCGGATGGCATCGCGCGCCCTCTCAGGGCCCATTGAGACCAGCACGACCTCACCGCCGTGTGCCTCCTTGAGCTGGAGGCCCATCTCGATACCACACTCGTCCCCGGGGTCCAGTACGACCTCGCGGTCGCGGGCGACGGTGTTGTCGGGGTCGAGACCCTGAGAGGAGTTCGGGTCTGGGACCTGTTTGACGGTTACGACAATCTTCAAGGGCAGCCCTCACAGTTGCACAGCCGTTTGGCCGGGAGCGCCGTCGGCGTTTTGACCTTCGAATGGCGTCGGGTTGGATTATGCCGCGTCACGGCGAGGCGCAGGGCAGCCAGCGGCGGCGTACTCAGTGCCGCGCGCTGCGCTGCCGATCCAGGAAGGCGCGGTAATCCTCGGGAGTGTTGACGTTGGCGAAGAGCGACGGGTCCTCGTCATCGAGCCACACGACCTCCAGCTCGCTCAGCACGTCAGCCGCCTTGAGGCGCCCCGCGCGGAGCGCGTCCGCAATCGAGCCGGCGGCGCTCCGCCGGTAGGCGGCGCACGCAGGCTCGGGCTCGCCGTGGACCCTCGGAACCGCGGCATCCACACCGTCCGCGGCAGCGGCTGTGACCAGGCGCCTGGCGAGTGCGGCTGTGACTTCCGGCATGTCGCAGGCGATCGCCACCAGCGTGTCGTGCCGCGAGGCTGCCAGGCCTGCCTCCACGCCGGCCAGCGGGCCAGCTCCGGGGTGGAGGTCCGGGACCATGAGCGGCCTGAGGCCGCGAGGGAGGTGCCGCTCATCGCGACCAGCCACGAGCAGCTGATCGAACGCGGGGGCCAGTCGCGCGACTACCCACTCGATCAAGGTCGTGGCGTCTACTGGCAGCAGGGCCTTGGGCCGGCCCATGCGGCGGCTCTCGCCGCCCGCCAGGATCAACAGCGTCGCGGTCAGCGGCCGTGCCGGGGTACTGCTCATCCAGGAACCAACAACCGTACCAACGCGTCGCGGGCATCACGTGGCAACGTACTGCTGACCGATGAGTGACCGCGTTCTCCGCACCCGAGATCTCAACCGGGCGCTGCTGGCCCGTCAATTCTTGCTGGAGCGCTCGGCAATCCCGCCAAGCCAGGCCCTCGAGAGACTCGCCGGGCTGCAAACGCAGTACGCGCCCTCGGCTTACATCGGACTCTGGTCTCGCCTGCGAGACTTCCGACGAGACGCGCTGACGGAGGCACTGGTGCAGCGGAGCGCAGTCCAGGCAACCCTCATGCGCAGCACCATCCACACGGTCTCAGCGGAGGATTTTCCGCTGTTTGCGTCCGGTCTCAGGGACGGCCGCCGCGAGTGGTGGCTGCGGGTCCAGCGGCACCAGGTCGAGGCTGTGGATATGGAGGTCGTGGCAGGTATCCTGCGCGAGCAGCTCGCACGCGGACCTTGCCGCGCCACTGACCTCAAGGATCTCCTCAGCGACAGAGGGTTTCCTCGGGTCGCGTGGTCGGGTGCGGGCCTCTGGGTCGAGATGGTGCGGGTTCCGCCCTCGGGCACCTGGGACCGGCGGAGGGCCGACCTCTACGGCCTCGCCGACGACTGGCTCGGGTCTCGCACGGCCACGGAGGCCAGAGGCCTGGAGCATCTGGTCCTCCGCTACCTCGGTGGCTTCGGCCCCGCGTCCCCGAACGACATAGCGAACTGGGCCGGTCTCCCCGTTTCCAGGGTCCTTCCGGCGCTCAAGAGCCTGGAACTTGTCCGCTATCGAGACGAGAGGGGCGGCGATCTCCTCGATCTTTGCGATGCGCCGCTGCCCGATCCCCACACGCCAGCCCCGGTTCGCTTACTGCCCACCTGGGATGCGACGCTGCTGGTGCACGCGCGCCGCACCCAGATACTTCCGGAAGCCTACCGCCCGTTGGTCTTCAATATCAGGACTCCACACTCCGTGCCGACGTTCCTGGTGGATGGCGCGGTTGCCGGGACGTGGCGGTACGAGAAGGGGCAGGTGCTGCTGGAGCCCTTCGAGCGCCTCTCGCCCGCCGCACGGCGGGAGCTGGACGACGAGGCGCAGTCCCTGGCCGAGTTTCACGCGGATTGATTGGCTCCAGGCATCCATAGGTTCTTGCCAAGCTCTCCGTCATCGGGCGCTGCCTCGAGGTCATCCAAACGGCAGATGGTCGGCAGCTCGGATGGCCTACTACAGTCGACAGAGTCCCGAGATGCACCCGCCTGCCTTGTCGAGATCGTGCCGGCCGCGCTGCCTCCGGCCCTGCGTCGCCCTCGCCCTGGTTGTTGCCGTGATCGGCTGCTCCAGTGCCAACCTGACCAGCCGGCGAAGCACACCACAGCCCAGACCGGCGGCTCCCAGTCCAACCCCCAATCCCGATGACGGCTACCTGAGGGGCGTTGGCGGCAAGCTCGTCGAGTCCACTGGGCAGCCCGTGAAGCTCGTAGGGGTCAGCTGGTTCGGGTTCGAGACAAGCAGCTGTGCGCTTCACGGCCTCTCGGTACGGAACTGGCGGGACATGCTGAATCAGATCAGCGGGGTTGGGTTCAACGTTCTCCGCCTTCCCTATTCGAACCAGTTCGTCGACGACCCGACATGCGTCCCCACGGGCGTCGACTACAGAAAGAACCCCGACCTCAAGGGCCTCAAGGGCCTTGCGCTGATGGACCGGATCGTGGATGAGGCCGGACGACATGGACTCAGGGTCATCCTAGATCGCCACGCTCCGACACCGGACGCCCGCACCGCCGACCTGTGGTACTCGGACCAGGTGCCCGAGTCGCGATGGATCGACGACTGGGTCATGCTCGCACGCCACTACCTGGGCAATCGCGCGGTGATCGGCGCCGACCTCGCCAACGAGCCCCATGGCGCCGCGACCTGGGGAGACGGCAACGCCCTCACCGACTGGCGGCTGGCGGCCGAAACTGCTGGGAACGCCATCCTGGCCGCAAACCCGAACTGGCTGATCCTGGTTCAGGGCGTCCAGTTCTACAACGGCGACCAGTACTGGTGGGGTGGACAGCTCCAGGGCGCGGCTCTGTATCCGGTCCGGCTGTCTCGCCCCGAGAAGCTCGTCTATTCTCCCCACGACTACGGTCCCTCGGTCTGGCGGCAGGCGTGGTTCGACGCAGCGGACTTTCCGCAGAACCTCCCCGGGATCTGGGATCAGCACTGGGGCAACCTGACCCAGCAGGGGACGCCACTGCTGATGGGTGAATTCAGTGGGCGGTCGGTAGGGGACGACCACGAGGGCGTCTGGCAGCGCAGTCTCATGAGCTACCTCAACGAGCGAGGCATCGGCGTCATCTACTGGGCGTGGAACCCCGACTCGGCCGACACCGACGGAATGCTGGAGGCTGACTGGACGACGATCAACCAGCGTGAGCTGGACGTTGTGCTGGGCCGCCCGCCGCAGGCGTCTGCAGCACAACCGGCCGGAAGCCCCACTCCCGGCGCCACCTGACCAGGTAGGTGTGGGCTAGATGCGAAGCCGCATTTCGCCTGCGCTGCGCCTGCTTGTGCTCGCTGTGGGCGTGGCCTGGACGGGCTGGTTCGCATGGAACAACCTGCTCCACTGGCTGGCCTACGGGCAGCATGACCTCGGGCACACGGACTTCGCGCTCTACTACGCGTTCTCCAGGATCGGGCTCCTCCACGGATGGGGCAACCTCTACGACCTGAACGCCCAGCGGGACGTCTACAGGTCGATGCCCGGGACCTGGTGGTTTCCGCTGCCCTACGCACCGCCGATGGCCTGGCTTACCGCTCCATTCACGGCGCTGCCGCTCGCTCCCGCCTACTGGGTATGGTCTGGCGTCCTGGCGGCAGCCTTCGTGGCGTGCTGGTGGCTCGCGACGCCCTCGGATCCGATGCTTCGCGTGATCTGCCTGACCGCTGGGCTGTCGCCCTACCTCTCGCTGCTCGGCCTCGAGCTGGGGCAGGTCGTTGTCCTTCAGCTCCTTGCGGTAGCCGGGGCCGTGCGGCTCCTGACCGGCAACCGGCCGGTCCTTGCCGGGCTGAGCCTGGTGCTCCTGGACATCCATCCGCAGAGCTTCTATCTCGTTCCCGTGGCCCTGCTGCTGTTTGGGGCACGTCGTGCTGTGCTGTCATGGGCGGCCGCCAGCGCCGTGCTGATTGCGGTCGCCGGCGCCACCCTGGGCCTGCACGGTGTCGAGCAGTACTTCCACCGCCTGGTTCTGGCTGTACGATCACCCGTCGAGTTCTACGTCTCCTTCCCCGTCGACCTGCCGCTCATGATCCATAACCGGTGGCTCCGGGTTGCGGTGATGACTGTGCTGGCCAGCCTGGCGCTTTTCACAGCCTGGAGAGAGCGCAACAACCGAATCGAGATCGCCCTTGCAGCCGGCCTGATCGGATCGGTTCTGGTGACCCCATTCATACACCTCGACGACCTGATGGTGCTCGTGCTCGCAGGCTGGCTCACACTTCGCCGTCGACTCGCGCCCGCCTACTCCTGGCTGCTGGCGGCGGGCGCGGCCGTGGCAGTCTTGCTCGACGTCGACCGCCTCCGGCACTATGGCTGGCTGATCGTGGCGTTTGAAGTCGTCTGGCTCGTTACTCTCGCGGCGCTGCCCCCCTTCAGGAGGCTCCGCACGACCAGGCCTGAGCCGTCCGTCGTGCTCGCCGGTCTACCAGGCAAATATGCCGGCGCACCTCAGTACCAGGACACTAGCCTCCGGTCTGATCCCACGACGGCGACCGACACCTGGGTCAATCGGTGACGTTAAGAGTGGCTTACCAGCCGAAATCGGCCTGGCGACGACGTGATGGCAGGCTGGTAAAGATCCTCTTTACCGCCGAGACGCAACGACCTACTCTGAGCCGCCATGAGCGCCGCGATCGACACCTGCGTCCCCGCTGAAGCCGCAGACTCCCACCGCAGGCAGATGCTCGCCGAGTCGGATGCCCTGCTTCTGCAGGTCGAGGATCTGGAGCTGGCCGACAGGGCTGGGTGCCCGCCGGCGCTGGCCGAGGCTATCCGCTCACTCCAGCTGCGCCTTTGCCGGGTAGACGCCCACCATCCTCGGACGGTTCGAGCTGCGCACCGCCTCGTCTTCGCCGTCCAGGCCAGGCTCATGGCCGCGAACCCGCGAAATCCCCAGCCGCGAACTGAGCTGGACCGGCCCACCGGCCAGCCCACCATCGCCGTCCTTCGCCAGGGCGGCGCCTGGAAGTTCCTGGCGCTTCCGGCGCGGCCACCCTCGACCGAGCCGGCGGCCCAGGGACAGTGGCGGCAACTGGTCGAGCTCACCGTCCAGCGGGCGCTCGACCGTTGGGCATGCGCCCAGGACGAAGCGGTGGACGCTGCTCGCACCGGCGACGGCGCCAGCCGCGCCCTCGCTCGGGCGCGAGCTGCCTGGCGCAACTATTGGGACCTACGCTGCGAAGCCGAGGTCCTGCTCAGCCCGCGCCGCCAGGGTCTGAGCGCACGACCGGCAGGAGCTCCCAGAGCTCGGCGGCCGTAATCGGCGCGGCCGACCGCCCCACGCGGTGCGCAAACCGATCCAGGAACTCTCCAAGACCCCGATCGTCGAGGAGCGCAGCCTGCGCGATCACCTCGGCAGCTGCGTCTGTCTCGCCGGGGGCGAGCAGGCGTGCGAGGTCGGCAGCGAAGCCGTCGGGGAACGGTCCGGCCGGCCGTCGGTCAGGCATCGATCGAAGCACTCTATACAATCGAGCCGATGCAGCCGGTCGTCATAGGCGACGTCCTCTGGGAGCCTTCCCGGGAGGTCATCGACCGCAGCCGGCTCAAGCGTTTCATGGCCCGCCACGGTATTGGCGACGTCTCCGAGCTGCTGCACCGGTCCACCAGCGACCTGGAGTGGTTCTGGGACGCGACCGTCAAGGACCTTGGAATCCGTTTCCATCAGCCATACCAGAGCGTCGTCGACGTCAGCGACGGCATCGAGTGGCCGCGCTGGTTCCCTGGCGCCCGGATGAACATCGTCGCCAGCTGTCTGGACCGGTGGCTGGAGGGCGGCTCTCCGGACAAGACCGCGGTCATCTGGGAGGGGGAGCCCGGTGAGGTCCGGCACCTCACCTACCGGGAGCTCAACTCTGATGTGTGCCGCCTGGCACGGGGGCTGCGGCAGCTTGGGATCGGAAAGGGCGACCGCGTCGGCGTCTTCATGCCGCTCGTCCCCGAGACAGCCGTCGCCCTCCTGGCCTGCGCCAAGCTTGGAGCGATCTTCCTCCCCCTCTTCAGCGGCTACGGGCCGGCTGCCATCGCCGGCCGGCTGAACGACGCCGGGGCGAAGGCGCTGCTGTGTGCCGACGGCTTCTACCGCCGCGGTCAGACAGTCCGAATGAAGGACACCGCCGATCAGGCTGCCGCAGCGTCACCCACGGTCAGGCATCTTGTGGTGTTCAGGCGCATTGGCGGGGACGTTTCCTGGACCCCCGGCCGCGACCACGACTGGTCCGATCTGGTCGACGGCCAGCCTGGCGAGCTCGAGACGGAAGCACTCGAGGCCGAGACACCGCTGCTGGTCATCTACACTAGCGGCACCACTGGCCAGCCGAAGGGCGCTGTCCACGTCCACGGCGGCTTCCCGATCAAGACCGCGCAGGACATGGCCCACGGCTTCGACGTCCAGCCCGAAGACGTGGTCTTCTGGTTCACCGACATCGGCTGGATGATGGGGCCCTGGCTGATCTTCGGCAGCCTGATCCTGGGCGCGACGATGGTCCTGTACGAGGGGACCCCGGACACCCCGGGGCCGGATCGGCTGTGGCGCATGGTCGCCGAGCACGGGGTTTCCATCCTCGGCGTCTCCCCCACCCTGGTGCGAAGCCTGATGTCCGCGGGCAACGAGTACCCGCGCCGCCACGACCTCTCCAGCCTTCGCGTGCTGGGTGGCACCGGTGAGCCGTGGAATCCCGAGCCGTTCAACTGGTACTTCACGGAGATCGGCAAGCGCCGGCTCCCGGTCATCAACTACACAGGTGGGACCGAGATCGCCGGCGGCATCCTCTGCGGCAACGTGCTGAGCCGCCTCCGGCCCTGCTCGTTTGCTGGACCCCTCCCCGGAATCGCCGCGGACGTCCTTGACGAGCGCGGGCGCAGCGTCCGTGGCGAGGTCGGCGAGCTCGCCATCAGGCAGCCGTGGCCGGGCATGACCCGCGGATTCTGGGGGAATCGGGAGCGTTACCTTGCGACGTACTGGTCGCGGTTCCCGGGCGTCTGGGTTCACGGCGACTGGGCCTTCGTCGCGGACGACGGCCTCTGGTACGTCCTGGGCCGCTCGGACGACACGATCAAGGTGGCTGGCAAACGGCTGGGACCGGCTGAAGTGGAGTCGGTCCTGGTTGCCAACCCGGCGGTCGCCGAGTCGGCAGCTATCGGCGTCCCCGACGAGCTGAAGGGCGAGGCGCTGGTCTGCTTTGTGGTGCTCCGGCCCGGGCATGAGGGCACCGCTCAGCTCGCCGAGCAGTTGAAGGACGAGGTTGCGGTCGCACTCGGGAAGCCTCTTCGTCCCAGCTCTGTGAGCTTCGTGACCGATCTGCCACGGACGCGCAACGCCAAGATTTTGCGCCGCGTTGTCAAGGCCGTCTATCTCGGGCAAGAGCCTGGTGACCTGACGTCGCTGGAGAATCCTGCCGCGCTGGAAGCTATCGGCGCGGCCCGTGGCTAGCCGGCCGCACGAGCTGCCGGCTCTGCCCGGCCTGACCAGAGGTGCGGCCGGAAACCCGGCCGAGGCATCTGGTGGCCAGGTGGTCCGAATGCGCCCGGGCCGCCGACTCGGGGTCCCCGCGAAACCCGTGGGTTTCGTGGGGTGGGGAACACCGGAGCACGCGCATTAGCAATGCGTACGCGAGGAGCGCAGATCCGGGGTCCCCGCGAAATCGAAGATTTCGTGGGGTGGGAGATGGCCCGGGGAAAGGGGCCCCCACGCAGTGGGGATGCAACGGGCCGCATCCGGGGCCCCCACGAAGCCTGCTTCGTGGGGTGGATAGGCGCCAGAGGTCCGGTCGGGCTTTTCGGCCGCA
>DATFWQ010000221.1:0-22022 GCA_035259145.1 Candidatus Dormiibacterota bacterium
GGTCGAACGCTGGTTCGCGATCCTGACCGAAAAGCAGATCCGGCGAGGAACCCACCGCAGCACCCGCGAGCTGGAGGATGCCCTCAGGCTGTTCGTCGCGATTCACAACGAGAACCCCAAGCCATTCGTGTGGATCAAGACTGCCGACCAGATCCTCGCCAGCATCCGTCGCTTTTGCCAACGAATTTCGGAGACAGGACACTAGGCGAGGTGCCGCGGGGCGAGCAGCGCCCTGTCGACGGGATAGCTGAGCTGCTGGATCGCCTCCTGCACCGGGAGCCAGCGCAGCGCGTCCACCTCTTGGCCAGGTTGGAACTCACCCTCGATCGGCCGCATCAGCCAGTAGCACACGATCTTGTCCCGTCCCTGCCGGTCGATATACGCCGTGCAGCCTGCGGGCCGGACGATCTCGCAGCTCAGGCCCGTCTCCTCCCTCACCTCCCTCAGCGCTCCTTCTTCAGGCGTCTCGCCATCGTTCAGCTTGCCCTTGGGCAGCGTCCAGTCGTCGTGGACTGGCCGGTGGATGATCGCCACCTCGGGCAGGCCGTCTCGGCCCGGCCTCAAGACCACGCCACCGGCGGCCCGGACCGCGGCGGCGTCGGCGGCCCGGCCCGGCGTGGGCTTTCGCGTCACGCCACAGCCGCCGGCCTCAGCCACGCGCGCGTCCTGGCGCGGTTCAGGCGCGCCCACGCGGACGGCCACCGCTCACGCGCCTCCGCCGCCCTGGCCACCTCCAGCGCGCACAGCTCGCCCGCCACGAAGGCTCGGCGGCGAGACGTCACCGCGTTTCGCAGCCAGGCCTGGGCCGTGATGCTGTCCTGGTGCTCGCCAAGCTCGGTCTGGAGCGCGGCCGCCAGCTTGGCGAAGCGAGCAGCATCTGGTCCAACTGCCGGAGACACCGCTTCCGACGCATATCGCAGCCTCTTCGCGAGGATGCGCACCTGGTGCAGCTCTTCGTCTGACGGCTTCTTCGGCAGCTGGCCTACCGCTCGGCGGAGGTCTCGCCACGGCCTGAGCGCCAGCGCGGGCAGGACCTGTCCGGCTGGGGTCCCCATCCGATCCGGCTGGGTCTCATCGAATCCCGGCTGAGCTGCCGCCACCACGAGCCGATCGAGGAGGTCGAAGTAGCGCTGGCTCGACATCGCCTCCAGCAAGCGGCCGCGCGCCGACTCGATCGACGTGGCAATCTGGCCCAGCAGGCCCGCCGCCGCCCGGGCGTCGGCTGCCGGCAGCGTGGCCGCCAGTCGCCGCAGGCGCTCCAGCAGCACCTCACGGTCGCGTACCGTCCCGAGCTCCCCGGCCAGCCAGCCCAGCTCGCCACGGAGACTTTCGGTCCAGTCGCGATCGAGCAGCGGCCGGAACGTGCGCAGGTGCGAGCGCAGGCGCCGAGTGCCGACCCGGGCCTGGTGCACATCCTCGGGGTCACCGCCGATCCGTATCAGCGGGTCGTGCCTCAGGACGAGCTGCACCGCCGCGGCTATCGCGTTGCGGACTACGTCGGCCGCGGTGGCGTCGGCCGGCAGCTCGTGAACCGCCACGTCCGGCTCGCCGAGCGCTGCCGGGCCGAGGGCTCGAACGTGCTTGGGCGTCGGATCCGGGGACCCTGCACCGGCCTCGCGGAGGCGGGCCAACAGGGGCGCCAGCACCTCGTAGCTGCCCGGCTTCAGCCCGACCTCCACCTCGCGAAATCGCGCCGCCACCCGTCGGCCGTCGAGAACCGAGACTTCGTCATCCACGACCTCCGCCAGCTCTCGGCCACTGCCGTCGGAGAGGGGCACCCGGAGGCAGCGCGTGGAGAGTCGCGCCACCTGCTCCAGCGGCGCACCCCTGAGGTACGCGCGGACCAGCGACATCACTTCTTCCGGAGGCCTTCGAGACGACGCCTGGAACGTGATTTCGCGATCGGTGGGTTGGCTGCGGTTCGCGGCGCCGGCCAGCTTCAGCGTCCACTCGTGCCTGGTCGAGTGCGTCCGGCCGCCCTTGCCTCCATGCGGCCGGCTGTACTTGAGGCTCAGGCCCCAGCGTGCCAGCCGGAGGTCGCGGGTGTCGAAGTACGTGGTGTCGAGATGAGCACGCTCCTGCTGCCCCGCAGTAACTCCCTCCACGATCCCCGAGAGATCGGGCAGGGCGAAGGTGGGCGACGCGCTGAGCTTCTGGCGCTCAGGCGATGCGGGCACCGAGCTCACGCGCTCGCTCATGGGCCAGGGCCATGAAGCTCTGCTGGCTGTCCAGCGAACCCTCCACCTTGTGCCAGGAGCCGTCGGGTAGCAGCTCCCACGCCAGGCGCTCGTCAGCCAGCTCGCACTCGAGGATCTCTGCCAGACGCGCCTGCAGCCTCTCGTCACCGACGGGCACGACCGCCTCAACCCTCCGGTCGAGGTTCCTGTCCATCACGTCCGCCGAGCCGATGTAGTAATTGAAGCCCCGCCTGTTGCTGCCGAACCGGAAGATCCGCGAATGCTCGAGAAAGCGGCCGACCACGGAGCGGACCCGGATTCGCTCCGACAGGCCGCGAACGCCCGGGCGCAGGCAGCAGACGCTGCGGATGATGAGATCGATCTCTGTCCCCGCTGAGCTGGCCTCGTACAGGCTGTCGATGATCTCGAGATCGACCAGGTTGTTGACCTTGATCACGATCTGGCCATCCGGCTCGGAGGCTTCCTGCCGGATCAACCGGAGCAGGCCGCTCCGAAGGCCCGCGGGCGCCACCAGCAGCTGCCGAAAGCGCTGTTGACGGCTGTACCCCGTGAGGAAGTTGAACAGCTCGCTGATGTCCGCGCCCAGGCCTGGGTCTGCCGAGAACAGGCCGATGTCCTCGTAGCCGAGTGCGGTCATTGGGTTGTAGTTGCCGGTCGCCACGTGCACATACCGCCGGATGGCCCCACCCTCTTCGCGGACGACCAGGATCAGCTTGGCGTGAGTCTTGAGCCCGACGAGGCCGTACACGACGTGGACGCCCGACTGCTCCAACTGCTGGGCCCAGGCGATGTTCGCCTGTTCATCCCCTCGGGCCTTGAGCTCGACGAGGGCGACTACCTGCTTACCGGCCTCCGCGGCACGAGCCAGGGCCAGCGCTATTGGGCTGGCCGGGCCTGAGGTGCGGTAGAGCGTCTGCTTGATGGCCAGGACGTGGGGATCGTCCGCGGCCTGCCGGATGAAGCTGCCGACCGAGTTCGTGAACGACTCGTACGGATGGTGGACCAGAACATCGCCCGCCTGGAGCGTTTCGAAGAAGTCGGCCGGCTTGCCATCGCGACGGATCAGCCGCGGAGGTGTCAGCGGGGTGTAGCGCTCGTCCTTGAGCTCGGGCCGGTCCAGGTCTGCGAAGAAACCGACCGCGCTCATGTCCAGGAGGCCGTGGACGACGTAGACGTCGTCGGGGGTGAGCTCGAGTTCGCGAACCAGCAGCTCCCGCACCTCCGGCGAGGCGTCCGGGTTGACCTCCAGGCGGACCGCCCTGGCCCGCCTGCGGTGGCGAAGAAGCTCGGTCTGAATGGTGACCAGCAGGTCGTCCGCCTCCTCTTCGCGGACCTCGAGGTCGTTGTCGCGAGTGACTCGAAAGGCGGTGTTGCTCAGGATCTCCATACCGGGGAACAGAGCCTGGAGGTTGGCCGCGATCACCTGCTCGAGCGGCACGAAGCGCTCGCCGTCAGGGAGCGCAATGAATCGCGGCAGAAGGGGCGGGACCTTGACCCGAGCGAACCGCTGGTGACGGCGGAGTGGGTGTCTGACGATCACCGCCAGGTTGAGTGAGAAGTGGGAGATATACGGGAATGGGTGACCCGGGTCGACAGCAAGCGGTGTGAGCACCGGGAAGATGCTCTGGCGGAAGTACCGGGACAGATGGTCGGCGTCCTTCCTGGATAGATCGGATGTCTCGACGAGGCGAATGCCGGCCCCGGCCAGCGCCGGTCGGAGCTCCTGACCGAACAGGCGCTCCTGCCGCCCACAGAGTCCCTCTACGCGGCGCCTGATGGCATCGAGCTGAGCGGTCGGTGAGAGCCCGTCTGGCGACTCGGTCGCGGGCGCCGCCTCCAGGAGCTCCTTCAGCCCGGCCACCCGGATCTGGAAGAAGTCGTCCACGTTCTGGGCGAAGTAGTGGAGCGCCCTGACGCGCTCCAGGAGTGGCAGCGAGGCGTCCTCGGCCCGCGCGAGCACACGCGCGTTGTACTCCAGCAGGGAGAGCTCACGGTTCAGGTAGTGAGCCTGCGCGAGAACCGTTGGGGCGGCGGTCACGAGTGCCGGCGCTGTCACGGGCGGAGCCCCGGCGGCCACCGAAACGACGTTCGTCTGCCTCAACGATGCCTGCGGTTCGCCCATCACTCTAGGCTACCCGCTGCGAATGGATAACGATCGGTAAAGAAATGGTGCGATTGCGCACCAGCCGGACCCTCAGCGCAACAAGAGCAAGGTGGCAGCGCCCAGGGCGGCGCAGTACCAGCCGTAGGGGTCGAGCCGGCCCGACTTGAAGTAGCGCACCAGGAAGCGGGCGCTCAGGTAAGCCGCGAGCCCGGCCACCACGGCGGCGGCGATGTAGACCAGAAGACGGCTGGTCCCAAGCGGAGGATCCTGCTGGAACAGCGTGGGAACCTCGAGCACCCCGGCAGCGCCGATGATCGGGGTTGCCAGCAGAAAGGCGAACTTGACGGCTTCGGTGTGGCGGAGCCCAGCCACGAGGCCGCCGGCCATAGTGATGCCGGAGCGGGATATGCCGGGAAACAGGGCCACCGCCTGGGCCATGCCGACCACCGCGACCGCGCCCACGCTGATCTGGCCCAGGTCCTTGAAGTCTCCCTCCTGCTCCTCGCGACTGGCGCCGGCGCGCTCTGAGCGACGGCGCAGTACCTCCGCGCCGAGCAGGATGCCGCCGTTCACGATCAGGGCGGCAGCCGCAAGTCGAGGCGTGGCGAACAGCCGCGTCAGCGGTTGAACCAGCAGAAAACCGATCGCGCCGCCTGGCACGGTGCCCAGGGCCAGCAGCATGGCAAGTCGCTCGTCGGGCCCCTCGATCCTGCCCCTGACGGCTGCGCGGCCGAAGCCGGCGACGATCTTCACCCACTCACGGCGGTACAGGATGAGGAGAGCCGTGGCGGTGCCGAGGTGAAGCAGCACCAGGAAGGGGACGAACGTTGGGTTGGACTGGTCAAACGGCCAGTGGAGGAGGCTGGGCAGCACCACCGCGTGGCCCAGCGAGGACACCGGGAACAGCTCGGTAGCCCCCTGCAGCAGACCCATCAGGATGGCTTGCAAGCTGGTCACGGCCGCTAAGGAAACCAGAAATCGCGGGCTCGCTGCCGCATCCGAACCCTTACGCTTCCATTCGCCACATGGACACGACCGCCCCCGCTGGTGACACCGCTCCGACCGCACCAGCTGACAGGATGCCGGTGCTGCGGCACCTGAGCCTCGGATCCTACTGGTTCGGGACGTACTTCGTCGTCACGCCGGTGTACACCGTGCTGCTGCAGGTACAGGTCACCGAGACCGTGGCCAAGGGCTTCCAGGCGACAGCAATCGGCGTCGCAACGTTCCTTGGCGGGATCTTCGCCATGGTGCTGCCGCCCCTGGTGGGCGCCTGGTCGGACCGGCTCACCACCCGCTGGGGCCGCCGCCGGCCCATCATGGTTGCCGGCACCCTGGGCATCGTCGCCGCGCTTCTGATCATGTTCGGCGCTCGGTCCTATCCGGCGGTCCTGACCGGCTTCGTACTCACGGTCGCCACGCTGAACGTGGCCGGAGCGGCCTACGTGGCTGTCATCCCCGACGTCGTTCATGGCACCGAGACCGGCCGGGCGAGCGGCGTGCTCGGCTTCTTCGTCCAGCTCGGCAGCGTCCTCTCGCTGGTGGTGACGGTGGTCTTCGCCAGCCTGGGCCAGATCCACTTCACATACCTCGTGCTGATCATCGTTCTGGTGCTGACCCTCCTCCCGACGCTGTGGGCCGTGGCGGGCGAAGGCACCGGACCGGCGCCGGAGCACCTCCGCCGAACCTTGCGCGAGTTCCTCAGCCCGCTGTGGACCGGCGACTTCGGATGGGCCTTCTTCACGCGCTTTCTGAACGTGGCCGGGCTGTACGCCACCCTGCCCTTCCTGCTGCTCGCATTCCGGGACCTGCTGGGCGTGCCGAATCCTGCCCAGTTCACGTCGATCTTCGAGGCGATCGTCACCCTCACCGCCGTCCCGTTCGCCGTCATCTGTGGCTGGCTCTCCGACCGGCGCGGCCGCAAGCGCTTCATCTACGCCGCTGCCGGCATCCAGACGATCGTGCTGCTCCTCTTCCTCGCCGGCAACGTCATCCCCATCTCCCTTGTTCTGGCGCTCGGCGTGGTGTACGGCGTCGGCTTCGGCGCATTCAGCGCGGTGGACTGGGCGCTCGGCCTGGACACTCTGCCCGACCGCAAACGGCCCGCAAAAGACCTCGGTCTCTACCACGTGGCCGACTCGCTGCCCCGAGTCCTGCTCCCCTTCGTGATGGGCTTCGTGGTGGACGCGGTCAATCGGCTGTCGTCAAACGCCGGCTACCGGGTGACGTTCCTCGTCGCCGCCGCTCTCTACGCCGGGAGTGGCATCCTGGTGAGGAGGATTCGCACGGTCAGGTGACCTATCGCTGGGATGCGGTCGTCGTGGGCGCCAGCTTCGGCGGGCTGGCTGTGGCCCAGGCGCTGGCCGGATCGGGCCGGGTGCTGCTGATCGACCGCCAGCCCATCGGCGCCGGCCAGACCTCGGCCTGCGCAGCCCCCCTGCCGCTGCTGGAGTGGTTCGGATGCGGCGAGGCGGTCGAGCAGCTCCATGACGTCGCCGTCTTCCACTTGCCCGATGGCAGCACTCGCGACCTGCCTCTCCCCTACCCCTTCGCGACCTTCGACTATGGGCGATTGTGCCACCTCCTCTTCGCGGGCACGGACGCAACGTTCCTGCAGGCGACCGCCGCGGGGCTCGCGGCCGCCGACGTCGTCGCCACATCCCACGGCGATCACTCGGCGCCCGTCATCGTCGACGCCTCCGGCTGGCGTGCCGTGCTGTCTCCGGAGGCCCGCCGGGACCGTCGCAGCGTTGGCATCGAGCTTCGGCTCCCGGGCGCGGCCGAAGGGCTGCACTTCTGGGTCCACGATCACTCCATTCGCAACGGCTACGCGTGGGACTTCCCCGCGGCCGGCCACCGGCGGGTCGGCCTGCTGACGTACGGCGCCAGCGGCCGGCTGCGGCAGCGGCTCGAGGGGTTCGTGAAAGACGGCGTGGAGTCCGCCGCCGTGCACGGCGGGTCTCTGCCGGCCAGGCTGCGGGAGCCGATCTCCGGGCGCGTCCTCCTGGTCGGCGACGCCGCCGGCCAGTGTCTCCCTCTCAGCGGCGAAGGCATCAGGCCGGCCCTCGTCTTCGGCTACCTCGCCGGGCGCTTTTGCCGGCAGGTTCTCAGCGGAGAACTGACGCTCGAGGAGGCCCAGGCTGCCTACCGGGAGCTGGTCGCCCAGTACCGCCGGCGCTACGCTATCCTGACCACGCTGCAGACGATCCTGGGCAGAGTGCCGCGGCTCTCCATCCGGCCGCTCTACTGGCTGTTCAGCAGCGGCCCGCTGGCCGGTCCTGCCCTGTCCGCGTACTGGTCTGTGGCCGACCAGCTTCCGGGAGAAGTGAAAACCGGGGCGCTGTGAGGGCGCCCCGGCAAAACGGGAGAGAAAGAGGTGGTGTCTTAACTCAGGATAGGCTTCCCGCCAGTCGTGAGCTTTTTCAGCTGGCTGAGCGCGAAGTCCTGCGCTTCCTTCGGCAATGAAGCGTACTCCAGAGGCTTGCCATACTGCTGGCCGTCGGTCACAGCCCACTTCCACAGGTTCGCGACTGCCTTGCCCTTTGTGGCATCCGTCTGATCGAGCCGCAGGATGACCCAGCTGTATGTAGAGATCGGGTAAGCCTTGTCACCGGGAGCGTTGGTGATCGAGAAGTTGGTCGGGCTGACGCCGGTCAGCGAAGCGGCCGCGGCGGTTGCTCCCTCCAGGGAGGCCAGCACATACTTGCCCGCCTGGTTCTTCAAAGAGGCGTACTGCAGCTGGCTCTGGATCACGTAGGCAAGCTCTACGTACCCGATCGAGCCCTCGGTGGTCTTGACCTGCTGGCCGACGCCCTGGTTTCCGCTTGCGCCGACGCCCACCGGCCACGAGACAGACTTGCCCTTGCCGACCTTCGTCTGCCAGTCGGGGCTGACCTTGCTCAGATAGTCGGTGAAGGCGAAGCTGGTGCCCGAGCCGTCGGACCGATGCACCACGGTGATGTCGGTGCCGGGCAGGTTCACCCCGCTGTTCAGCGACTGGATCGCAGGGTCGTTCCACTTCTTGACAGTGCCGAGGAAGATGTTTGCAAGTGTGGTGCCGTCGAGCTGCAGCTTGCTAACGCTCGGCATGTTGTAGGCGATTGCCGCGACGCCGATGATCGTCGGGAGCTGCACGAGGGTGCTGTCCCCCCCGGCCGCCGCGATCTCGGTGGCGGTCATGGGCACGTCAGAAGCACCGAAGTCGACCGTCCCCTTGGTGAACTGCTGGATGCCGCCGCCTGACCCGATCGCCTGGTAGTTGACCGAGACCTGGCCGTACTTCTGGTTGTAGGCGTAAAACGCCCTCGTGTAAAAGGGCTCGGGGAAGGTAGCGCCGGCTCCCTGGAGCTGGCCGCTTCCGACGTCCGCCGCCGGGGTCGGGCTGGTCGTGCCGGAGCTGACGCCGCCACACGCGACCAGCGCGAGCGCAGCCGCAACCCACAAAAGTATGGGAAGTCTTCTCTGGATTCGCATGCGCCCACGCTAGGCAGGGTGTAGTTAACGTTGGGTTACATCTCGGTTAAACGTGGAGGGCCGCTGGCATCCGCCCGCAACCTACATATACTCCGGCCAGTGATCTGGGAGCACTGGCGCCGGCGGCGCCGGGGCGAAGATCAGCCGCTCCCGGCCCCGCCCGGCCCTTTTGAGGACCTTCTCGAGGAGGCGCCAGTCGTGGCGCTGCTGCTCGACCCTGACTTCCACGTGCTGGCCGCCAACCGGGCAGGTCGCGAGGTCTTCGGGCTGGAGAAAGACCAGCTCCCGCTTGGGCTCCTCGAAGCGACCCGGGAAGGACGATTGCTCGAGGCGCTCCGCTCGGGCTCGGCCCGGGGCGAGCTGAGGCTGTCTCACCGACGGCGGATAGTGCAGTTCAGGCTCTTGCCGGGCCCGCGGCCAGGCGACACGCTGATGTTCCTGGACGACATGACAGAGCTGCGCCGGTTGGAGACCGTCCGCCAGGAATTCGTCGCCAACCTGTCGCACGAGCTCCGCAACCCGCTCACATCACTGAGGCTGGCGGTCGAGAGCATGCAGGGCGATCCTGCGCCGCCGGTACACGCCCTCCGCCAGTTCGCCGCGCGGGCGCTGATCGAGACGGACCACCTTGCGGACATCGTCGCAAACCTCAGGGAGCTGGTCCAGATAGAGGCAGGCCAGATGGCGCTCTCGCTGACGTCCTTCGACGTCCGCCAGCTGGTGACGGAGGCCGCCGCCCGGGTGCTGGTCGACCGTCCGCTCGACCTCCGGATCCCTGAAGATCTTCAGGTCACAGCTGATCGAAGCAAGCTGGCGCAGGTGCTTCACAACCTGCTGGACAACGCCAGCAAGTTCTCGCCGCCGGGCTTACCCATCGAGGTGGGCGCATCTCTGGGCGGGGGCGAATTTCGCCTGACCGTGCGCGACCACGG
Source organism: Candidatus Dormiibacterota bacterium (assembly GCA_035259145.1). Lineage (GTDB taxonomy): Bacteria > Chloroflexota > Dormibacteria > Dormibacterales > Dormibacteraceae > CF-161. The sequence goes on from DATFWQ010000221.1 coordinate 9,708, forward strand.
TCCTGGCATCTCACCCGAGCACTGGACACGAGTGTTCGAGCGCTTCTACAAGGTCGACCCTGCTCGCCCGCGTGCCGACACTCAGAGTGAGGCTGCCCGAGCGGGGCGGGCACGAGCGACGTCCGGCTCCGGACTGGGTCTGGCCATCACGAAGCACCTGGTGCTCGCCCAGGGGGGTCAGGTCTGGACGGAAGCCGCCCGCGATGGCGGTCAGGTCTTCGGACTTGCGATTCCGATGCCCATCTCGGTTAATGAGTAATTAACCACCCGTTAACCTCGCCTGGGTATCGTCGGGCCAGTGGAGAGCCCACAGGACACTGGAGCAACCGGCGTGCTGACAACAGCCGACACCGCACCCGTCGTGCTCAGATCACTCCCCGGTGCCAGCCCGACCAAGATTTCCATCGAGGACGTGAGCTTCTACTACGGGAAGTTCTGCGCTCTGAAGGGCGTCACCATGGAGATCCCGGAGAAGCGGGTCACCGCGATAATCGGCCCTTCCGGATGCGGCAAGACCACGCTGCTTCGGATGCTCAACCGGATGTACGACCTGGTTCCCGGCAGCCGGGCCGAAGGTCGCATCGTGCTGGACGGCCAGGACGTGGTGACGACACGCAACCTGCTGGAGCTCAGGCAGCGTGTGGGCATGGTGTTCCAGAGACCGATCTCCTTTCCGATGTCCATCCGGGACAACGTGACCTTTGCTCCCCGGCTGCTGGGCTGGAAGAGGTCACGCATCGACGAAGTCGTCGAACGGAGCCTCAGGGACGCCGCCCTCTGGGACGAGGTCAAGGACAGGCTGAACGCGCCTGGCGCCTCTCTCTCAGGCGGGCAGCAGCAGCGGCTGGCAATCGCCCGCTGCGTGGCGGTCAATCCTGACGTGATCCTGATGGACGAGCCCGCCTCGGCGCTGGACCCCATCGCAACCCTGAAGATCGAGGACCTGATGGATCGCCTGGCCGAGACCTACACGATCGTGATCGTGACTCACAACATGCAGCAGGCCGCGCGAATAGCCGATTACACGGCGTTCATGTTGATGAACCCCGAGCACCGGTACGGCCAGCTGGTGGAGTTCGCTCCCACGGTCGACCTGTTCCGGCGGCCCAGGGACAAGAGAACCGAGGACTACATCACAGGGCGATTTGGATAGGCGACCAGAAGTGCGCGATTCATCGACAGCCGTCGGTTCGGGCTCTAACGTGCAGAGTGTGCGGCAGGCTTTCACGAGAGAGCTGGAGCTTCTGCGCGAGTCGCTGCTTCGTATGGCGGGTCTGGTCGAGTCCCAGATCGACGATGCCCTCACCGCCCTCCGCTCCTTCGACCGCGCCGGGGCCGACAGGGTGCGCATGAACGATCAGGCGATAAACGAGCTGTTCAGGCAGATACGTGAGCAGGTCTTTCAGGTCATCGCAACCCAGCAGCCGGTGGCCCGCGACCTGCGCAGTCTGATGGGGGTGCAGTACATCGCGATCGAGCTGGAGAGGATCGGTGACTACGCGGTGCGCATCGCCCGTCGCACCTCCACCCTGAGCGGGCTCCCCCACGGACCGCTTCGGCCGGAGTTCGGGTTGATGGGTGAGCTCGCGGGCCAGCAGGTCCGCGACATCCTCGACGCCCTGATCGAGGAAGACCCTGAACGCGCCCGGGAAGTGGCCGCAAAGGACGGCGAGATCGACCGCCTGTACAACCGGGTCTTCGACGACCTGATCGAGGACATGGGCAGCGGGACCGACGCGGAGGACGCACTGCGGTCGGTCACGCTGATCAACATCTCCCACAACCTGGAGCGAATAGGCGACCGGGTGGTGAACGTGGCAGAGGACATAGTCTTCCTGGATTCCGGCCAGGTAGTAGAGCTCTAATGAGCAGTTTCCCCGTTACAGACGTGGCGGGTAGGCCCGGCTATGCCGGGCCGATTGAGTTGTTCAAAACCGACTCCCAAACGCCGCCCGCAGGGAGGGGGTCCGGAGGGGGAACTGGTTCCCCCTGCATACGAAGGGGTCAGGAGGGGGAACCCTGGTTCCCCCTGCGGCTGTTATGAGTGATCGCATTCTGATCGTCGAAGACGACGACGGCATCCGGGAGACGCTGAAGTACCACCTGGACGCCGCCGGCTACCTGGTCACAGAAGCACGCGATGGCGCGATCGGACTGCGCCTGGCGCGCACCTCGCGGCCGGACCTCGTGCTCCTCGACTTGATGCTGCCCGGGATGAGCGGGATGGAGTTCTGCCGTGCCCTGCGGCGCAGCAGCCGGGTGCCGATCATCATGGTCACCGCCAAGGACTCGGAGGTGGACAAGATCGTGGGCCTCGAGCTGGGCGCCGACGATTACGTCACCAAGCCTTTCTCGGTGCGCGAAGTGCTGGCCCGGGTGAACGCGGTGATCCGGCGCAGCCGTGCCGAGGCCGCGGAGCGAGCGATCCCCGAGCGAGACGAGATCGGCAACTTCCTGATCGACAGGCCGGCGCGGCGCGTGTTGATGGACGGCAAGGACGTGAAGCTGACGGCCCGCGAATTCGAGCTCCTGTCGTTCCTGGTCGCCCACTCGGGCCGCGTCCAGTCGCGCGACGTGATCCTGCAGCAGGTCTGGGGGGCGGACTTCATGGGCGACCGGAAGACTGTCGACGTCCACGTCCGCTGGCTGCGCGAGAAGTTCGCGGGCCGCGTGCCGTTCGAGATCGTCACCGTTCGCGGCACCGGCTACAGGCTGGACCGGCCCAGCACGGCGCTGGTCGCCAGCTGATGGCGGTCGCCCGGCCGGCGCTTCGCTCGGGAGCGGCCAGCCGGCCCCCCGACGGGTTCCGGACGGTGACCACTGTAGTCAGCCTGGCCGCACCGGTCGTGCTCGTCGCGATCGTCCTGGTCGTCGGAAGCGGCGCGCTGCCTGCCATCCGGCACTTCGGGCTCGGCTTTTTCACCTCCCGCGCCTGGGACCCGGTCAGGGACAAGTTCGGCGCCCTGCCCATGATTTACGGAACGGTCGTGACGAGCTTCCTGGCGCTGGTCATGGCGCTGCCGGTTGGAATCGGCGTCGCCATTTTCCTCGCGCAGCAGGGTGCGCCTCGCATACGCGCCGCGATCGGCACAGGCGTCGAGCTGCTGGCCGCGATCCCCAGCGTCGTCTACGGCATCTGGGGGCTGTACGTCCTGGCTCCCTGGCTGCTGATTCACGTGAGCAGGCCGCTCTCCACGCGCCTGGGTTCCATCCCCATCTTCGCGGGCCCGGCCCTTCAGACCAACCTGCTGATCGCCTCCATCGTGCTGGCCGTGATGGTGCTTCCCACGCTGTCTGCCATCTCACGCGACGTCATCAGGGCAGTGCCGAGTGGAATGCGCGAGGCCAGCGTCGCCCTGGGCGCCACATGGTGGGAGACCACCTGGAAGGTGGTCCTGCCAGCAGCCCGCGCTGGAATCTTCGGCGCCACCATACTGGCGCTGGGGCGCGCGCTGGGAGAGACCATCGCGGTGACGATGGTCATCGGCAACCGCCACGATATCCCCACCTCCCTCCTCCTTCCTGCGTACACGCTCGCCAGCGCCATCGCCAACGAGTTCTCCGAGGCCACAGGGACGCTCTATCCCTCTTCTCTGATCTTCCTCGGGCTCGTGCTGATGCTAGTCACACTTGCCGTGAATGTGATAGCCCTGCTGTTGGTCCGCAGTATCTCGCGTGAGGCGCGCGTATGACCCGCAACTGGCGCCGCCAGCTGAGCAATCAGGTCGCACGCCTGCTCGTCTACCTGATGGCGGCCATCGCCCTCGTGCCGCTCTCCCTGGTGCTCATCTACACGGTTGTCAGCGGTCTGCCTGCGTTGACGCACCTGGAGTTCTTCACCAACGTTGAGCGACCGGTCGGCATACCGGGCGCCGGCGTCGCACACGCCTTCGTAGGAACGATCGTGATGGTCGGCCTGGCCTCACTGATGTCAATTCCGCTGGGCATCATCTCGGGCATCCAGCTCGTGGAGTACGGCACCGGCAGGGTGGGCGACGCCGTCCGGCTCGCATGCGACGTGATGGTAGGCATCCCATCGATTGCTATCGGGTTGTTCATCTACGCGCTGCTGGTCGCACCTCTCCACCACTTCTCAGGGCTGTCGGGCGCGGTGGCGCTGGCGGTACTGATGCTGCCTGTCGTGGTCAGGACCACGGAGTCAGCGGTGGCGCTGGTGCCCGGCGCGCTGCGGGAGGCCGGGCTGGCGGTGGGCCTTCCCCGCTGGCGTGTGGCCCTGCAGCTCGTGCTGCCCGCGGCCGTGCCCGGGGTGGTCACAGGCGCACTCCTGGCCGTCGCCCGAGCGGCCGGCGAGACGGCTCCGCTGCTCTTCACCGCCTTCGGCAACCGCTTCATGATCTTCGACCCCACCAAGGCGATGCCCGCACTGCCGCTGATCGTGTTCCACGACGCATTGACTCCCTACCCGGACCTGGTGCGGACGGCCTGGGGCGCGGCGCTGGTCCTGATCATCCTCACGCTCCTGGTGAACGTGGCCAGCCGGGTAGCGCTGCGCCGTCAGATCAGCCTGGCAGCCAAGCTCTAGCGGCCGGCGGCGAGCAGCCGCCTCGTAGGATCAGGCATCATCATCGCTCGCGTGATCCCAGCTGTCTCCTCGATGCGCCCCCGGGAACGAGCAGTCCTTGCGCTCGTGATCACCGGGTTGCTGGTGTCGCTCGTCTTCTACGTTCACGGCAGCTCCGGCCATGGCGACCTCGCGCTGTATCACCGCTACGCCGAGGACTTCTGGCTCGGTTCGCCACCTTTCACGTCCTTGCCGGCGGAGTACCCGCTGCTCTCGATGGTGCCTTTCACCCTGACGCTGCTGCCGGACTACGTCACCGGCTTCGGGCTCTGGATGGTGTTGCTCTTCCTTGCGGTTATCGAAGTCATCAGGAGGCGGGAGTCGGCCAGGGCAGCGGAGATCTGCGCCGTCTACCTGATTGTCGGCTGCTTCGCGACGGTCCTCGGGCGGTTCGACCTGGTTCCAGCCGCCGCCACCCTGGTGGCGTACTGGGCCGCCCGAGAACGGCGCTTCACCCTCGCGTACGCCGTGCTTGCGGTTGGCACCCTGCTGAAGCTCTACCCTCTCTTCCTCCTCCCGGTCGTCGTGCTGGAGCAGTACCGGACGCTTGGGCGCGATCCCCTGCGGGCGGCACCTCCGCCGCAGGTGCTGGGAGGTGTCGGACTCTTCGCCGGAGCGGTGGCCGGCGTCTTCGCCCTCTCGGCGGTCCTGAGCCCAGATGGCTGGCTGGGTCCGATCACGTACAACACTCACAGGCCGCTCCAGGTCGAGTCGGTACCGGCCTCGGTACTGTGGCTGAGCGGCCTGATGGGGCTGCCGACGGCGCCTGACCATTCGTTTCACTCGTGGAACCTCGTCGGGCAGATCGACGGTCTGCTGGGGGTGCTGTCCGAGCTGGCGCTCGTGGGCGGCTGTCTGTGGATCTACTGGCGACAGACGAGCGGCAGGCTCACGTTCGGCCGCGCCATGACGCTTTGCCTGTTGGTGGTCGTCTGCACCAACAAGGTCTTCAGCCCGCAGTACCTGATGTGGGTGCTGCCCCTGGTCGCGATCATGGATCAGGAGTACGACCCTGTCTGGCTCGCGATCTGCGCCCTGACGACGCTGATCTTTCCATACGGCTACCAGTGGGCTCATACGACTGGCCCCTACTCACCCGCCAGTTATCCGCTCTGGTTTTCTGCTCTGATCGCAGTGCGCAACGCACTGATGACCGCGGCACTGGTGCGGTTCTTCCGCCGGTCGGGGGCAGCCGGCGTGGAGATGGATGTCCTGAAGCCGTCCGAGACGTCGGCCGCCTGAGTTGAGGGTGGCCCAGCCCCAGGAACAGCCACAGGTCAAGCCCCCCGTAAGACCGCAGTCTGGTCTGACGGGCACGATGCGAGGTCACCCGCGGCTGATGCTGACTGGCAGTCTCGTGTACCTCGCCATCGTCTTCGGGGTCATGCTCTGGCGAGGCATCGAGATCGAGCCGCAGTGGGTGGCGCTCGCGCTTCTCGTGATCGCCGCCGCCCTTGGCCGCGGCAAGCAGTTCATCTTCGACTTCTTTCCTTTCCTGGTCCTGTTCTTCGCATACGAGGTCATGCGCGGCTTTGCAGCCAAGACAGGCTTCCCGCCTCACGACATATCGCCACTGGAGCAGGCGGTGTTTTTCGGCCAGATACCCACCCTGGCCCTCCAGTCGGCCTTCTATCGTCCCGACAGCATCGGCTGGCTCGACCTCGGCGGCATGTTCTTCTACTTCATGCACTTCGTGCTGCCCGTTGCGGTGGGTTTCGTCCTCTGGCTGAACAGCCGCGAGCTCTACTGGCGATACGCGGCCGCGCTGCTCCTGCTCTCGTTCCTGGCCTTCATCACGTACCTCTTCTTCCCCAGCACTCCACCCTGGATCCAGTTTCCCCACGAGGTACACAAGGTGCTCCGCGAGACAGTCGAGATCAAGCTGCGCCTTGCCTACTTCGTGTCACCGATCTACGAGACGCTGTACCGCTTCGACCCCAACGAGTACGCCGCCTTCCCCTCGCTGCACGCGGCGTACCCGGTGCTGGCGGTGATCTACGCGTGGCGTCCGCATCGCAAGCTGGCGCTGCTCCTGGTCGCGTGGACAGCCTGCGTCTGGTTCTCCATCGTGTACCTGGGGGAGCACTACGTGGTGGACGCCCTCGACGGCGTCGTCTACGTGGTCGTGGCAGTGCTCGTGGTGGAGCGGTTCAGCCGGCTCCGCACCGCACGCCCGGCCACCATCCGGAAGCCGATTCCTTAACCAGCCGGTCGACCGCCTTTAACGCGCCAGGCTGACTCTTGGCACATGAGACGCGCGATCCTTTTTGTCATCGCCGCAGCGGTGCTCATGCCGGTGGTCGTGCCCCTGCCGGTGGCCGCCGCGAGCTCCAGTGTGCTGTCCAGGGTCGGACACATCGTCGTGATTTATCAGGAGAACTGGAGCTTCGACAGCCTGTACGGCAAGTTTCCAGGCGCGAACGGACTGGCCAATGCCGGGAATGCTGTCAAGCAGGTGGATGCAAACGGCAATGCCTACGCTTTGCTGCCGCAGCCAATGGACACCAGCGCCAAACCTCCAGCCCCTGACGCACGGTTCCCGGCCAACCTCCCGGTGCAGCCCTTCGACGCGTCGCAGTACGTACAACCCGACCAGAAGACCGGCGACCTGGTGCACCGCTTCTACCAGGAGCAGCTCCAGATCGACAGTGGCAAGATGGACAAATTCGTCGCATACAGCGACGCCGCAGGCCTGGTGATGAGCTACTACGACGCCACCTCATTGCCGGAGGGTCAGCTGGCCAAGCAGTACGTGATGGCAGACGACTTCTTTCATGCGTCCTTCGGCGGTTCGTTCCTGAACCACTTCTGGCTGATCTGTGCGTGTACGCCTTCGTTCTTCAATGCGCCGGGCAGCGCGGTTGCCAAGCTCGGCACGGACGGTTCCCTGATCTCTGACGGATCGGTCACACCCGACGGCTACGCGGTCAACACGACCTTCACGGTGAACCAGCCTCACCCCGCCACGGCGGCGGCCGCGGCGCTGATGCCCAATCAGAGCCTCCCTACGATCGGCGACCGCCTGAACGACAAGGGCATGACCTGGGCCTGGTACGCGGGCGGATGGAACGACGCGTTGGCCGGCCACGCTGACCCGCTCTTCCAGTTCCACCACCAGCCGTTCGCGTATTTCACCCGCTACGCCGACGGCACGGATCTCAAGAAGGAGCACTTGAAGGATGAGCAGGACTTCCTGGCTGCGGCCAAGGCAGGACAGCTCCCGGCGGTGTCGTTCGTCAAGCCCGTCGGGTCTCAGAACGAACACCCTGGTTATGCGGACGAGGTCCACGGGCAGCAGCACGTGGCCGACCTGGTTCAGGCCGTGCAACAAGGGCCGAACTGGAAGGACACGATGATCGTGATCACGTATGACGAGAACGGTGGCCGCTGGGATCACGTGGCCCCGCCCAAGGGCGACCGCTGGGGGCCGGGCACCCGGGTGCCGGCCATCGTGGTCTCACCACTGGCCAGGCGCGGGTTCATCGACCACACCGAGTACGACACCACTTCGATCCTTCGCACGATCGAGCAGCGCTGGAACCTGGCTCCACTGGGATCTCGAGACGCGAAGGTGAACTCGCTGGCCGGCAGCCTGGACCCGAACCTGGCGAGCAGCACCGCCTCCACCGGCGGCGCGTCTCCGCCTGCGACGCTGATCGTCATCGGCGCGCTCGTTGCGCTCGCGATCGCCGGGCTGGGGACCGGCATCTTGATCAGGAGAGCACGCTCGACATAGCGTCAACTGGCTGGTAATCGGCGATGAGCCGGTTACCAGCCTGGGTATCCTCCCTCATAGAAGGATGGGGGTGGCGGCGCTTTTCGCGTGGCTGACAGCGGTGGGCCTGGGCCTGGTCCTGCTTGCGACCTGGCTCATGCGCATCGGTTCTGGAGACGAGGCGCGCAGCAGCCAGCCTGCCATAAGCCGGCCTCCGCCCTACATCCCGGCTTCACTTGTCATGGTGCACCTCGTGCTCGCGGTGTGCGGCCTGCTCGTATGGGCCTTCTACCTGGTCTCAGACGCCGAGGCGCTCGCCTGGCTCGCACTTGCGATGCTGTTCCCGGTCGAGGTGCTGGGCTTCAGCATGTTCGTCCGCTGGCTCGGCAGCCGGCGCCTCAGGTGGGCGGCCGTGGGCCGCAGCGGCGATTCCTGGCCGGCCGAGTCGTTCATCCCCCTGGTCATCGTCTCCAGCCATGGCGTCGCCGGCACCGTGACGCTGTCACTGGTCGCGCTCGCCACGCTCGGGTTCGGCGGCAGCTAACCCTTAAACCGCCACTGACACGGGTCTGTGTCCGATGAGCGCGCGAAGCCCCGCCGGCAGGCGCTCTTTGCCGAAGGATGCCTCGACGGCTGCCTGGAGGCCATGCTCCTCGAGTAATGCCCGGGCGAGCGCGGTGTCAATCAATACGTTGTCATGCCGCTCGTCGTCACGACGCCACGTGCCGTCCTCGTTACGGACGAAGGTGGTGATCTCCCGGACAAACCGGTCGGGCGATGGACTCGAGAACCGGGTGAAGATGGCCCAGTCATCACCGACGTCACCTATGTTGGGGGCATCGCGCCGGGCCGCGGCCCATTCGAGGTCGCAGAGGTCGATGGCAAGCACGCCGCCGGGGCGGAGCGCTTCCGCGATCGAGGCCAGCGCACGCCTTACGGCGGACTCATCACTCAGATAGTTCAAGACGTGCCCGACCGAGACGATCGCGTCCGCGTCCGGGAGCGGGTCGTCCGGGAGGACGACCTGGCGGATGTCTTCCGCATCAGCGGCAACGTCGCGTGCCAGCTCCAGCATCGCCGGCGATGCGTCAGTCGCCACCACGCGATGTCCCGCGTCGAGGAGGTGGCGGGTGAGAAGGCCGCTCCCGCAGCCGATCTCAACGACCAGGCCGGCTCGCTCGCGTACGGGCTCGAGCCGCTCCAGGATGCCAGGCGCGCATGCTTCGGCGTGGAAGCCGAACCCTCTGTGATGCACTAGCGCGAGATCCCGCCGGTAGTAGAGGGCGTCGGGAGCCACCAGAGCATGATGCTTGCCCGCAGCGTGCAGCGGGTCACCGCCGTTCAGCTACGGTACTGCGATGACCCAGTCTGAGAGAGCCGCAGCGTTCCGGCTGCTCCACCAGCGGCCCGGCGTCTTCGTCATTCCGAACCCATGGGACGCCGGCACGGCGCGAGTGCTGGCAGGGCTTGGCTTCGAAGCGCTGGCCACGACCAGCAGCGGTCTGGCGTTTACGCTCGGCCGGCGCGACGCCGAAGGGGCTGTGACGCGCCAGCAGGCCCTGAGCGGCGCCGGCGTGATCGCGACGGCGACGTCTCTCCCGGTGTCAGCCGACCTCGAAAACGGCTTTGGCGACCATCCCGAGACCGTGGCCGAGACGATTCGAATGGCGGCAGAGGTCGGTGTGGTCGGCGGCTCGATCGAAGATGCGACGACCAGGTCCGACGACCCGATCTACCCGCTATCCCAGGCCGTCGAGCGGGTGGCAGCAGCGGTGGAGGCGGCGCGTTCGCTGCCGTTCCCTTTCGTACTCACGGCACGTGCCGAGAACTACCTCTACGGCCGTCGCGATCTGGATGACACGATCAGGCGGCTCCAGGCCTACGAGGCTGCGGGCGCCGACGTACTGTACGCGCCGGGACTGCGCGAGATCGAGGATGTTCGGGCCATATGCGCGGCGGTCTCGAAGCCGGTCAACGTGCTCGCCGGACCTGGCTTCACTGTCGCCCAGCTTGCCGAGGCGGGCGTGCGCCGGGTCAGCCTGGGCGGAGCCCTGTCACGGGCTGCGGTGAGCGCGTTCCTCCGCGCCGCTCGAGAGGTGCGACAGGAAGGCAGCTTTCACTTTCTCGAGGACGTGGTGCCGTTTGGTGACCTGAACACCTTCATGGCCGGGGGCCGGGAGGATCCCTGACGCGGCAGCGCCGCGATCGTTCTTCAGAACCAGGTGATCGTCAAGACCTGGCCGGCCGTGAACGCGGCGCTGCTGGTGATGATGAGGTTCTTCGGCACCGCGTCGCTGTCGAAGACGATCAGCGTGCGATCGGTCCTCGAGATCCGCAGGCCGGTGTCGTTGGGGGATCCCTTCAACGTCAAGCCGGCCGCCAGTTTGTCGGGCGGGGCGAGGACGCAGCCGACTGGCTGGGCCGGCACTGTGGGCACCGGGAACGAGTTGTCTCCGGCGATTAGCTGCCTGACGTCAACCTGATCGAAGGCCTGACGCCCCTGGATATGGTAGGTGTTGATCTTCTTCGAGCCCGCCTGCCCAGTGCTTGTGGAGCTGCTGACTGTGACTATGAGTGGCGAGCGCTCGGTGGAAGTGCCGGAAGCCAGGCTGCTGCAATCGTCAGCCTCGACGCTGACCAGGGCAAGGCAGGCAATCGCCCCAATAAGAACTCGCTTCATGAGTGAGCCTCCCTTGGAATGGGGGTATCCGGCATGCCCGATCGGACATCGCCCATTCTGCGGCCACAACGACCTCTTGAACCGAGGCCAAGAGGCTTTACCGGCCGGCTTTGCGTCGCCACCCAACGGGTGGCCGGGTGCTCAGGCTCAACAGATCTTCTGATCCGAGCCAGCCCCAGCCGGGAACCCTCCTGCGACCTTGAGCATGGCCAGCGCGGGCACCGACAGCGGCCGCGTGGTGCGCGTCAGCAACAGGTCGGTGTCCAGCCGTCCACCGTGGACGGTTGGGCCGAACGGGCTCCAGAACGCGCCATCGGCCGTGATGGTCAGCTCTGCCGGCAGGTCCGTCAGCCGGGCGTCGAGGCCCAGGTCGTGGTCCACAGCCCGTCCGCGGCGCACGATCGGCCGCACCACGTGATCCTCGTCGGCCACGCCCAGTGACCGGTGCAGCACACACAACCGGGCCAGCGCCTCCGGCGCCAGCCCGGCGCCGGTCGTCGCCACGCGCACCTTGATGCCCCTGTCACGCAAACGTGAGATCGCGTCGACCGCCCTGGCAAAGTTCCGAGGACCCCGCATCTCGTCGTTGACGTCGGGATCCGCGCTGTCCAGCGAGACCTGTACGGCTGCATCCAGCGCCGCGAGCGGCTCCAGCTCGGCCAGGAGCCGGCGATTGAACAGGGTGCCGTTGCTCAGCACCACCACGGGCAGCTGTTCGGCCATAGCAGTCAGTGTGCGAGGCAGGCCGGCGACCAGGAATGGCTCACCACCAGTCACGCCAAGCGCGGTGAACCCGGTCTCCCTGGCTTCGCGGACCAGCCCGGGCAGGCGCTGCAGTGGTAGCAGCCGGCGGGCGACCCCTGGCCCCGACTCGGTCAAGCAATAAGTGCACGTCAGGTTGCAGTGATAGTTCACGTAGACCCACAGCCGCCCTCCCATGGTGCCGCTCGCGATGGCCTCGGCGACTGCGCTCACAGCGGCAGCTCCAGGGCGGTGGCGAAACGGTTGAGCATGATCGTGGCGGCGCCGAGCGTGACCAGCTCGACGATCTGGGCGTCGCCGAAGTGGGGGCGCAGAAGCTCCACGGCCTCCTCTGGACGGGCGGACAGAGCCTCTGAGAAGGCCATGAGCGCCCGCTCCACCGGAGTGAAGCTGTCCGGTGCTGGCGCCTCGCCGCGCAGAGCGGCAATCTCCGCCCCATCGAAGCGCATGCGCCGAGCCACGGCGGTGTGGGTCTCCATGCAGTATCTGCAGCCGTTCGCGGCCGATACCCGCAGCACGACGATCTCCTTGAGCCGAGCCTCGACGCTGGTCGGGCCGAACACCGCCCCCATGAAC
>DATFWQ010000222.1:0-5450 GCA_035259145.1 Candidatus Dormiibacterota bacterium
CGGGCATACACCCGGTGTCTCGAGCACTTCCATCGAAAGTCGCCATGTTGCCCGCCACCGGCGCGATAGCCGCGATACGCGACCCAAGTTCACATCCCAGGCGGTAGCTCATCATTCCGCCTCTCGAGATTCCCGTGACAAACACGCGGCCGGGATTGATCTGGTCAGTCGCCTCAATATGGTCGATCAGGGCGGCGATGAATGCGACATCGTCCAGGCCTGGGTGGTGGCAGCAGCCATAAGCGTCCCATCCGTCGCTGTAACCATCCGGATATGCCGCGATCCACCCCAAGCGGCGCGCCTGTACATCGAAGGCGGTCCTCGTTTGGACTTGAAGCCCACTGCCTTGGGACCCGTGGAGGACGATGACCAAGCCCGGGGCACGGGCGATTCGATTCGGTCGATAGACCCGAAACTGGCGCTGGAGACCGCCCGGGTCGAGCGTCGCCAGTTGCGTCTGCCCATCCAGCTGGGCGATGGCAGCGGCCTCGGCCCGGCGATTGTTGTCGATCGACTGGAGAACGACGACATCCAGGGCTGCAATCGCTACCAGCACCACCACCGCCAGGATCCGGACCGCGATGAGGGGCTTCGTGACAACTCTGGACTCCCGCCACTTGCTTGCCGCAACCGGCTGCAAGAGCCAGGCCGCCGTACCGACGTACCACGGCGTCGCGATCAGCAGTGCTGTTCCTCTCGTGTAGTCGATCATTTCGATTGCGAAGGCTGCACCAGCAGCGGCGAAGGCGAACGCAATCGAAAACGAGGCCTGGCCGTGCTCACCCGACCGTAGCAAGGCGCCACCTACGAGCATCGCAGTGAGTGGCGGAGCCCAGACGAACGCGGCTCGTGCGGCCTCCCGCCACACGTTCCACCACTGGGAGTCCGGAAGGCTGGGTAGGATGCCCAGCGATGTTGTGGCCGCACCAAGCATTGCGAACACACCAAGGAAACTCATCGACAGCCAGCTCCGGCCGACGACAAGACTCAGGCAGATGCCAAAGAACAGGAGAAGGGCGCCTGGGAGGCAGTAGCCAAGGATGTCGTACGGCAAAGTGTGATAAGAAGTCGGTTCGCCAAGGCGGCTGAGCTCTTGTCTGCCGTGAGGGAGACCCCACAACGCCAGAAGCAGAGCGCCCCACTGCACCATCGGAACTGCGAGGCTGGCCAGGCCGGCGATGACGCGCAGGCGTGCGTTACGACCAGTCAGGATCCTGGGCGACATCGACCCACTTACGCTCGTAAACCTCTCCTCTCTGATCACACAGTACCTTGCCTGAGACTCGCAGCCTGAGCTGGCCGGTGCTGCGGCTTCGTTGTGGGTATCGAGGGCTCGGACAGTTCATGGCGTTACGCGATTGTCGAATCGTCGTTCCGCAGGTCTCGTCCCGGCCTCGCAAATCCGTGCCGGCGGGCTATTGGCAGACGGCTCGCGGCCGCCCATCATCTCGACGTCACCGGCGCCAGTTCGAGTCCATCCTCCCGGAGGCCGCGGGCTGAGCGATACCGAAGGTCTCGCGCACGCATCGAACGAACTCCGATGCAAGCTCCTCCGACGGCTCAATGAGATGGTCGTTCTCCGCCGATACGGCCATCAGAAGACGGCGACAGAACATCCTTACCAGCACGCCACCAGCTCGGGTATGTACGACGGAACGGCGGTCCCGTCACAGGTGTATCCGTTCCGGAGGTGCGCAATGAGATGGATGTTGGGCGTGGCGACAGCGATCGTGGCCACGCTGTCACTTACAACCCCGGTGATGGCCGGGGGCTGGGCAACAACACTGGTGGACCCATTACCAGACCGCTTTGAGGCCGGCCACGCATACACGGTCGGTTTCTGGATCTTGCAGCACGGTTCTCACGTGTCGCAGATCACCCTCAGCAACCCAGGCCTCCGGCTCGTGGACGGCAAGGGCCAGACCCTGATCTTCAAGGGTGTGCCGTTGCCAGAGGGCGGTCACTACGCCACCGCGATCGTTCTGCCACACGATGGCGATTGGGAGCTTTTCGGGATGCAGGCTCCGTTTGCGGATTACCGCGTTGGCGTCCTCGGCATCCCTGGCCGGGTCGTAGTCGGTCCGACCCCACATCCGCTCGACTTTCCGCCAGATCCGAGCTGGTCGACAGTGAAGCCGCCGAGTGTGGCCGGTGAGGTCGTGCCGCCGTTGAAAGCGGTGCCGGCGAACCAAGGTCTGAAGCCGTCGGCATCGTCGCCCCCCATTCCCTGGGCGCCGCTCGGGATAGGAGTTCTTTTCGGCCTCGCATCGGCGATTTTGGGGTCAGCTGCCGGTCGCACGGCGTTAGGCCGACACGTCATAGGTCGCCTACGGACCCAGCGCTTATTGCGGGCCCCGGTCAACGCTCGCCAGCGCTGAAGTTGTCCACCCCATGGGGCCGGGATTTGGCCGGGGGCCTCACGGTCACGGGCGATCCCCTCGACCCACGGGCGGTCCTTCACGCGCACCGGGGTGCTCAACACGGCGATGAACCGCGACATCAAGTGGCGCCGTTGGTGTCGGCGTGGAGGCCCCGCACGTGCGGGCCGAGGAACAGGAGTTCCTGACGGGCGAAGAGTCCGAGCGGCTCGTGGCGGCGCTGGTCGGGCAGGAGTACGAGCTGCCCATGCTCATCGGGTTGTACTGCTGGGCTGCGGCCCACGGAGTACCTCGCGTTGCGGCGGCGGCACGTGGACCTGGAGGCAGGGGAGCCGCGCGTCTTGCACGGACGTGCACCGCAGCCGTCAGGACGAGCTGCGCCAGCATCCGGGGAATGTGACCGGCTTCGTGTCCGCCAGCCGAGACTTTTGTGTCCGCCTACCGCTCCTTGGTGGCACCTAATGTGTGCGTGAGCACATAGTGAGCAAGGCGTTCACCGCCGATTATGAGTCGGCGGATTCGGGCGGCGCGGGCTCGAAGATCACGACCGCTGTGTCGTGCGATCGCAGCGCGGCGTACCGGTCCAGATTCTTGTCGTAGTGGGCCCAGCGTGCCCAAAGTCGGCGTCGTTCGTCCCCGACGGCAGCCCGGGCGCGGACGGTACGGGGTCCGTCGACGAGATCGACGGTGGCGTCGGGATGGGCCTGGAGGTTCAGCCACCACGCAGGCTCAGGTTCGCCCCAGCCGTTCATGGCCATCGTCACAAGGTTGGGACCGTCCCCGAAGTAGCCGAGGATGGC
The DNA here is from genome assembly GCA_035259145.1 of Candidatus Dormiibacterota bacterium. Classification (GTDB taxonomy): domain Bacteria; phylum Chloroflexota; class Dormibacteria; order Dormibacterales; family Dormibacteraceae; genus CF-161. The sequence continues at coordinate 3,179 of DATFWQ010000222.1, forward strand.
AACGCGCTCGGCGCCCGTCCGTCGACCAACCGTCCGCAGTCGCAGCATCCCCCACTGGTCGCCAGTCGCCCTCCGCAGGCCGGAGCGGCCTCCGCTGATCCGGTACAGCGCTCGGTGGACACGCCAGGCGGACCGGACGAACCAACGTGGCGGGACGCGTATGGCTCGCGGGGGATCCGTCGCCACGGAGCCATTCTTGCATGGCGTCGCGGAAGGTGCCTAACGGCGGAGGCGCGAATCTCGAAGCGGAAACAGGCGATCATCGAGCCCCACTCGGCGGGTGCCGTTTCGAATGCTGGGCAACCTCGGATTAGCGCTTCGTCGCCTGCGCGGCGGGACGCATCGGCTCGCTCCGATGCATTCCAGACCGCTGGGGTCAAATTGGGGGTCAGGCGCTGGAAGGTCGAGCGGGTTGCCATGGCGGTGCTCTCAGTGGGAAAGTTCACCCCGTCAATGACCGACGGCTTGGCGTAAGGCGAGACGGCATGCGGCGAAGGTCACCCAGGCGACTGGGAGACCCGACTGCTCGCGCGGTGGATACGATCCGACGGGTGGACGATCACGTCGTCGGTCACTGGACCAACTCCTTGCCTCGTGGAGCGGCATAGGTCGTAGCGCTGATGCCCCGGGACGATCCAGACCCTGAGATCCCATTGGGGGGCGGCAACATGAACTCAGTCGTCCGGGTCGGTGATTCGGTCCGCCGCCGGCTGGGCACCTGGTCGCCAGGCATTCACGCGCTCCTGCGCCACCTGCGTGAGTCTGGCTTCATCGCAGCTCCGAAGGTGGTCGGAATCGACCCTGAGGGCCGCGAGATCATGCGCTACATCGAGGGCGAGATCTGCTCGGATGCTGACCCACGGCTTCTCTGGACGGACGGAGCGCTGGTGGCTGCTGGGCGGATGCTCCGGTCATTTCACGATGCCCAGCGAGGCTTCGATGTGCCGATGAACACACAGTGGAACTCGATCGGGCGCGAACTGCAAGGAATCCCTGAGGTCATCTGTCACAACGACTTCGCGCCGTACAACTGCATCTGCCGGGGCGGCGAGATCGTGGCCATGATCGATTTCGACCTGGCCGCTCCAGGTAGCCGCGTCTGGGATCTGGCCTGGTCGGCGATCAACTGGATCCCGCTGTTCGATCCGCAAGACAATCCGCGCCAGGGGTGCGATCCCCCCGAGTCCCTGCGCCGCCTGCGCCTACTAGCCGATGCGTACGGCCTTGCGGACCTGGGAGCGCTCAGCCGAGCGATTCGACGCCGCATCGAGCACCTTCTGGTCGTGTCTGACGAGAGAAGGGTGGCCGGCGATCCCTGGGCGGTGCGGACGGAGTCACACATACCCTTCTGGCGCCGCGTCCGAGATTTCATCGAGGCGAACGCCGAGTCCTGGCACTGAACCCGTATGGGGATGTGGCGTGAGCGGATTGGTATTCGGAACCCGGAGGGAGAGCGATTCGAACCCCCGGAGGCTCATCACCTCGACTGTTTTCAAGACAATGAGGGCTTCGCCGGATTCGAAATCGCCCCGATGGTGCCTCTACCCAACGGTCGCAAGACCGTTGGAGTACCGCCCTGGCACCTGATTCAAAGGTCAGCACTGACCACGGAGCCGGCGGCCACCGACGGCTGCTGCTCACTCGGGTATCCGCCGGCACGGAAAGCGAGAAATCCGCCGGACGACGGCGTCCGGCAACCGTCTTGCCACTGCCTGCAGAGTCGGCGATAACGGTCCGCAAGCCAACTCAGAGACCCACGACGAATTCCTGAGCCGCACGAACGCCACAGGATCGCCGGGCCGCAGCCGCAATTCCGATGCAGTCGCCTGGGAGGCTACAGACCAAGGCGGCACCTCAGCCGCGCAATTACCGATCTCAACCCAGGAGGAGCGACCCGATGATAAGCGCTGGTTACCCGGTCCAGTTCTCGGTGGACTACCCGGACCGTTCCCTCGATCGCCTGACGACAGCCTTCCGGATCGTCATCGTCTTACCGATCGCCATCGTGCTGGGCACACTTGCCGGCACCATGTGGCAGTCGGGTGGCCACGAAGGCTCCACGGTCCTGGCCGCGGGCGCCGGACTCCTATTCCTGGGCCCGCTGCTGATGATCCTCTTCCGGCGGAAGTATCCGCGCTGGTGGTTCGACTGGAACCGCGAGCTGCTGCGCTTCTCCAACCGCGTCACGGCCTACGTCGCGCTGATGGACGACCGCTATCCGTCGACGGACGAGGAGCAGGCCGTGCACCTCGGCTTCCCCTATCCCGACGCG
>DATFWQ010000223.1:0-4008 GCA_035259145.1 Candidatus Dormiibacterota bacterium
GGACCCGGAGGGACCGGCAAGGGCGGCCGCTCGGCCGTCTTCACAACCGACACAGTGCCATGTCTCCTCCCGCGCGCTTTCTCAGCAACCCCGCAGCCAGTATGCCCCACCCATCTGGCTTGTCAAGTCTCGGCCGCCCCCGGCTTTACATGGGCTCAGTCAGGCTGAGTCCTAGCAGAGCCGTCGGCACCCTGACTCAGATCCACGACTCGTGTAATCCGGCATCTCCGAGCGGGCCCGGAAACCGGCCGGGGTCAGCAGTCGAAGACCGACCAGCAGATGTCGTTCCGCAACCGCTGGTCGTCGAGTACGAGCTCGCGGATCGCCTCTGGGAGCTGGTCGCGCTGCCACTGGCACTCGAGTCGCCCTGCGCTCTCGCCCTCTCCTTCCGGCGCGGCAGCACGTGCGGCCTTGATCGCATAGGCGGCCGCACCGAGCTCGTGCGCGGCGACGTGTGCCACGGCCGCGGCCTGGCCGGCAGCGTACGCGGCATGCCGTGCGGCCCCAGTCAGGTCTCTGGCCGCGGCGTTTGCATGGCCGGCCGCCGCGCGAGCCTGGGTCATGGTGATCTCGCCGCGCGCCCAGGCCCGCCCGAGTTCGATCGCGCGACGAGGGCGGTCATCGCCTGGGCGCGCCCGCTCGAAATGGTCCAGCATGTGCTCCGCGCAGTCGGCCGCCCAGACCGCCAGTCGGCGGTGGTCGGCGTCCGAGAGCGTCCCGCCACGACGCACTGTGATGAACCGCGGGTCTCGGACCCTGGGCAGGATCATCGGTCCAGTCTCCCTACGCCGAGCACCAATCCCCGGAGCCGTCGGGCTGCCTATCCTCGTGGGCATGCGGCACTCGACAAGCCTATGCCTCGGCCGGATTCACGCAATCGGCTGCAGGCTCTGAGTTGGAGGTCGGGACACGCGACGTCGCGCGGCAGGCTGTGGCGCGCCTACCTCAGATGCCGGATGGCGATGGCGAGCGCAGCGGCCAGAATCTGGGAAGAGTGACGTATCGAGTCGACATCCAGCGCGTGTATGACGCGCTGCCAGTCTCAGGACAGGCCGTTCTCGTCGATCGAGTCTGGCCGCGAGGGATCAAGAAGGCTCAGCTGGGCGCGGACACCTGGCTCCGCGAGATCGGACCTTCGGATGCGCTACGCGCCTGGTTCGGGCACCGGCCCGAGCGTTGGGACGAGTTCCGGCGCCACTACCGCGCCGAACTCACTCGACCGGAACAGCAACAGCTTGTGGAGCAGCTGGTCGAGCTGGCCCGCAAGGGACCACTGACCTTGCTGTACGGCGCGCGAGACACCGAGCGAAACCAGGCTGTGGTCATCCGAGAGCTGATCGAAGAGCAGCTCCACTCCTGACCGATCCTTTAGCACGTGCTCTGCGACTCTCGTCTGCTCGTTGCCGGCGCGGGCCGAGTCGGGACAGTAGGTGAGGACCGATCCCCACTCGCCGGCCGCACCCCAGATGCCCGAGCGCGGACACTTCAGCTGAAGGATCTGGTGGGTGCCGTCCTGGGGCATGACGCGGGCCAATAGGCACCTCTTGGAGCAATCCGAACTCGGCCCCGCCCGTTGGCCGCGACGCCGACACGCGTGTCAAGGGGGCGCCGGCCGCAACCGCCGGGTCGGCTAAGGCTCAGCGGAGCCTCCCGCCGCCCAATGAAAACGAGACGAGGTTCCCCGGCTCGCATGCGAGTACGCAGCTCGAAGCGCTACTTTCGTAGGTCGTGATGGTTCGTCTCCCGAACGAGCACACCGCGAGAATCCCGGACCTGCGGATCGTGCTCGTCTGAAGGACGAGGCGCCGGAGGACATGCCGCTGGCGCCTTTGCCAGCGGCGCCAAACGCTATTCGGCGCTCAGGTCTGGCGCGCGATGTTAGGTCGACGGAAAGGCGAGCAAGTGGTCTCAACGTACAGAGGGAGGAAACGCCGCATGATTAGCCCGTACACCGCCATCGGTCTCATCCCCACCGTGCGGGGCATCCGGAAGCGCGACGACATCAAGACAAATCTCGAGCACCTCGAGCACCTGGTCAAAGCCGCGTCGTGGCTGTCCGGTCTCGACCTCCCGGTCCGGCTGATCGCGATCCCCGAAGGCGCGCTCCAGGGCTTCAACGACGAGGTCCTGGACCTCGACCACGTGGACTTCGCGCGCGAGTGCGCGATCGACATCCCGGGGCCAGAGACCGAAGCTCTGGGCAACCTTGCACACCAATACGGGGCGTACGTCATTGCCCAGGCCAAGGCACGGCACCCTGAACTCGAAGATCGCTACTTCAACGTCGGCTTCATCATCGACCCTGGCGGCAAGGTCATCCTCAAGCACTACAAGGTCTCGCCGCTGTTTCCGGTCGAGCACTCGGTATGCCCGCACGACGTCTACGACTGGTGGATCGAGAAGTATGGCCGCAGCCTCGAGGCGTTCTGGCCGGTCGTGGACACCGAGATCGGGCGGCTCGGGATCATGATGGCCAACGAAGGCTCTTATCCAGAGAACGCGCGCGCACTGGCACTCAACGGGGCCGAGGTTGTCTATCGCGCCTCGTACCCACATCCTGCAACCGGAAACGAGATGTTCGAGATCCAGAGTCGGGCGCGTGCGCTGGACAACAACCTGTACGTAGTCGCGCCCAACATGGGCACGTACTACCTGTTCGCTGAGGAGGCGACACCGATCGACACATTCGGTGGTAGGTCATTCGTGATCGATTACAAGGGCAGGATCGTAGGAAGGCAGGAGTACGGGGCCGGATCGACCTACGTTGCGGGCGTCATCGACATCGAGGCTCTTCGAGACCATCGCGCGAGGGCACAGTGGGACAACTGGCTGAAGGACCTGAGGACGGAGCTCTATCAGCTCCTCTACGAGGAGCCGATCTACCCCAAGAATCTCTACGTGGACCGCGCGCCGATGAAGCACGCTGAGTACCGCACGAAGGTGATCGAGGCTCAGATCCGGCTCATGCACGATCGGGGCATTTGGGTCAAACCCGAACGCTGAGAGGTTGTGCTGTTACACCTCCAGCGTGACGTATGGGAGATATTGTCAAGAGTTGTGGATGGGCAGGCCGGCGGTCGCATGACGGCCTGCGGTTGTCCGCTCGATCTGAATACGTTCGCCGAGGGGTCGCGTGAGCGCGAAAAGGAACGCAACCAGGCGATCGTTGCGGCCAGCGGCCCGCCGCGGTTGGGAGCTGGGCTGGATGACGCGGCGCACCGATCTGATGTCCGCCAGACCAAAGTCATCATCGCACCCGGCCTTCGGTCCAGGCTTGAGCGACGATCGCGTTGACCGTCGCTGCGGGCGTCATCCCGCTGCTGTCGAGCCAGAGTCCGATGCGAGGCGTGGCAGCGAGGTAGCCCTGGAACTCGGCCACCGCCTCCTTGAGGTCGGCAGCCCTCATCCAGTGCCCGTAGGCGCCAGCTCCGCGTGCGAGTTCGCGCTGGACTACAGCCTCAACGCTCGGTGCAAGCACCACGACGATCACCGGGTGTGCGCGGACCAGGTCGACCTGACTGAGGAGGCCCGGCCCGTAGATGTTGTCCGCCATCACCGCCGTGAAGCCGGCACCGTGGAAGGAGTCTGCCAGAGCAGCTGCCTGGCGATAGCGAAGGTGCAACTGCGAGACGGCCTCCTCGGAAGGTTCGGGAGTCATCCTCTCGCGCCCGCTAACCACCAGCCGGGCGAGCACGTCGCCATCGATGAATGCGGCACGAGCCAGCGTCTCTGCCAGCAGACGTCCGATCGTGCTCTTGCCCGCGGCCTGGATCCCGGTGACGATCACCACCGCCGGCTTGCTCCAGGCCGTGCTCATCGCCGGTAAGTGATCACCGGCGATGGTCCCGCGGCGTTCCTCTGGTCTTCAGGCTCGACCTTGACGAGATCCCGCGCAGGTAGAGCACCGGCAGCACCTCGGTCACCTTCGGCGACCGCCTCGCCCAGGCCGGCAGGATCTTGCCGTGAACGGGCTGCCCTCCCGCCGGTCGTTCACCCGCGGCGCCTCGA
>DATFWQ010000224.1:0-7688 GCA_035259145.1 Candidatus Dormiibacterota bacterium
GGGGCCCGCAGCACAGTTGGCGCAGAGAATCCGGATCCGGCTCAAGGCCTACGACCACAAGGTCCTCGACCAGGCGGCCGACAAGATCGTCGACACCGCCAGACGGACAAACGCGCGCACCGCGGGCCCCATCCCGCTGCCGACGGAGATCAACAAGATGACGGTGATTCGCTCGCCGTTCATCGACAAGGACTCGCGTGAGCAGTTCGAGATGCGCACGCACAAGCGCATCGTCGACATCCTGGACCCGAACCCGCGGGTGGTGGACGCGCTCATGCGTCTCAACCTGCCGGCGGGGGTGGCAATCGAGATCAAGCTGTGATCAGCAAGTGGGGGCAGGCCCCCCCTTCCGGAACCCCCCCTCTGTTTGGGACGTTTGGGGCACCTGCGGTGCAGCCCTTCGGGGCTCCATGCAGGGTCGGTGGTCCAGGGAAGATCTACTCACACGCTCGGGCCAAGCCCTTGCTTACGGCAATCCGGGGTTCTGTCTGATGGCCAGGAAGGGGCTTCTTGCTCGCAAGGTCGGTATGACGCAGGTGTTCAACGCCGATGGGACGCTGTCTGCGGTGACGGTCCTGGAAGCCGGCCCCTGCCGGGTCCTGGGCCTGCGGACTCCGGAGAAGGACGGCTACACGGCGGTGCGGCTGGCCTTCGGGCCAGTCAGGGCCAAGCGGCTGAGCAGGCCCCTGGCGGGCGAGTTCAAGCACGCCGGAGTCGAGCCGGCGCGGCACGTCGCCGAAGTGCGCGACTACGAGGGTCCGGACAGCGGGCAGGAGCTGACCTGCGACATCTTTGCCGAGGGTGAACTGGTCGACGTGACGGCCACTTCCAAGGGAAAAGGGTTCCAGGGTCTGGTCAAGCGCCACCGCTTCGGGAGGGGTCCCGAGACGCACGGTTCGATGAACGTGCGCAAGCCGGGGTCGATCGGCGCCACAGACGCCGCTCGCGTCTTCAAGGGCGTGCGCATGGCCGGTCAGATGGGCAACGTCCAGACGACGGTCCAGGGCTTGAAAGTGCTGCGCGTCGATACCGAGCGGAATCTGGTCCTGGTTGGCGGCGGGGTCCCCGGGCCGAAGGGTTCTGTAGTGCTCGTTCGCAGCTCGGTCAAACAGAAGGCTGGGAAGAAGTGATGGCTGACGAGAAGACGGACCTCACTGACGCTGACGAGCTCGCGGATCAGGCCGGCCCGGAGGATGAGGCCGCGCCCGCCACCGCGGGTGCGCCTGAGGTGGTGGCGCCCACGGTGACCGTCCTCGATGTGGATCTGCCGGATTCGGTCTTCGGGCAGACGCCCAACCTCGCGGTCATGCACCAGGCGTTCGTGCGCCAGGCGGCCAACGCCCGGCAGGGCACTGCTGCGACCAAGACGCGGGCTCTTGTGCGTGGCGGCGGCGCCAAGCCGTATCGCCAGAAGGGCACCGGCCGTGCCCGCCACGGCTCTCTCAGAGAGCCATCCATGGTCGGCGGCGCCACCGTGTTCGGCCCGCAGCCCCGTAGCTACGCGCAGCGAATGCCCCGGAAGATGCGGCGGCTGGCCCTGCGCTCGGCGCTCAGCGTGAAGGCGAGCGAGGGCAAGGTCAGCGTCGTGGCCGGTTTCGAGATCGTGACGCCCAGGACCCGGGCCATGGTCGAGGTGCTGCGCGATCTGGGTGTCGACGGCACTGTCCTGCTCGTGCTGCCCGCCGCCAACGATGTCGTGGCCCGCTCGGTCAGCAACCTGCCGTGGGCCAAGGTCGTCCTCGCGCAGAACCTGAGCCTGTACGACATATTCACCCACGACCGGCTCGTCATTGCGAAGGACGCGCTCGGGCTGATCGAGGAGTACCTGGCCTCATGACTCGATCCGCTTCGGAAGTGATTCACGGACCTCTGGTGAGCGAGCGCTCGTACACGCTCTTTCAGCAGGGTCGATACACGTTCAGGGTCGCCAGGGACGCGACCAAGCCGGAGATCGCGCGTGCGCTCGAGGACGTCTACGAGGCGCAGGGCATCAAGGTGGTCGCCGTCAACACCATCCGGATGCGCGGCAAGGTGAGGCGGACCGGCCGGCGAGGCGTGACAGGCCGCACCTCGGACTGGAAGAAGGCGATCGTCACCCTGGAAGCGGGCCAGAAGCTGGAAGGCCTGTTCGGAGGGGTATAAGGAAAGATGCCGGTCAAGAAGTACAGGCCGACCAGCCCGGGGCGGCGCTTCATGTCGACCCCGAGCTTCGAGGAGATAACGGCAACCGAGCCGGAGAGGAGCCTGCTCGAGAAGCTGCCCAACCGGGCCGGCCGGAACAACCAGGGCAAGATCACGGTCCGCCACCGTGGTGGTGACGGGCGCCGTACTTACCGGAAGATTGACTTCCGGCGCGACAAGTACGGGGTGCCCGGGAAGGTCGCAACCATCGAGTACGACCCCAACCGCACCGCTCGCATCGCCCTCATCCACTACCGTGACGGCGAGAAGCGGTACATCCTGGCCCCACTTGGGCTCAAAGTCGGTGATCAGATCATGAGCGGCCCCGAGGCTCCTATCCGGGTTGGCAACGCCCTGCCGCTCGCGCGCATCCCGGTCGGCTCGACGATCCACAACATCGAGCTGACGCTCGGCCGTGGCGGCCAGCTCGTGAGGTCGGCCGGTTCGGCGGCTCAGCTCCTGGCCAAAGAAGGGGACTACGCCGTCGTGCGCATGCCTTCGGGCGAGCTGCGGCGCATTCACGTCCGGTGCACGGCCACGCTTGGCCAGGTCGGCAACCTGGAGCACGAAAACGAGTCGGGCGGCAAGGCGGGACGCTCGCGGTGGATGGGCACACGCCCCACTGTCCGGGGTTCGACCATGAATCCGGCCGACCACCCACATGGCGGCGGCGAGGGCAAGACCGGGCCGGGCGGCAACCCGAAGACGCCGTGGGGCAAGCCCGCCCTGGGGCTGCGCACTCGTAAGCCGAAGAAGGCGTCCAACAAGCTGATCATCCGGCGGAGGGAGAAGCGCTAGTGCGAAGCCAGCATTCGGCCGCCCGCGTTGCGCCCCTCGGGGTCCCCACGAAATCAGAGATTTCGTGGGGTGAGGAGAAGCGCTAGTGCGAAGCCAGCATTCGGCCGCCCGGGTAGCACCCCTCGGTGAGGAGAAAGCGCTAGTGCGAAGCCTGCAGGAGAAGCTGTCGTGAGTCGTTCGCTCAAGAAGGGCCCCTTCGTCGACCAGAATCTGGCCCAGAAAATCACGAGGCTGAACACCACACGAGAGAAGCGGGTGATCCGCACGTGGGCTCGGGCCTCGACCATCTATCCGGAGATGGTCGGGCACACGGTGGCAGTCCACGACGGCCGAAAGCACGTCCCGGTGTTCATCAGCGAGAACATGGTTGGGCACAGGCTCGGCGAGTTCGCGCCCACCCGCCACTTCCGCGGCCACGCGGGCAGTAAAACCGAGCGGAGCACCGGTAGGTAGAACCGTGATGGAAGTGATCGCACGAGCCAGATACATCCGCCGCGCGCCGCGCAAGGCACGCCTCGTGGCTGACACGGTGCGCGGCATGCGCGTCGTCGACGCGCTGGCTCAGCTGGAGTTCTCGCCCAGGCACGCCGCCGTGGACGTAGCCAAGGCCATCAAGTCAGCCGCGGCGAACGCCGAACACAATCACCAGCTGGCCCGCGACCAGCTCTGGCTGAAGCAGATCCTGGTCGACGAAGGGCCGACGATGAAGCGCGTCCGGCCGGTCAGCCGCGGCATGGCGCACCAGTATTTCCACCGCACCTGCCACATCACCGCGATCGTGGAGGATCGGCCGGAGGCAGAGACGCCACGGCGACCGGCCAGACGGCGCAGCACGGGGGCGCGGTCGGCACCTGCGGCGCAGGCGGCTGAGACCCCCGAGGCGCCGCAGGAAGAGTTCACTACCGACTTCGAGGCGGTGGAGCCCACCAAAGGGAGTTAGCTGATTGGGTCACAAGGTCCACCCGAACGCGTTTCGGCTCGGCGTCTATCGCACCTGGGAAGCGAACTGGTTCGCGACCAAAAAGGACTACACCAAGCTGCTGCACGAAGATCTCGCCATGAGGCGATTGATCATGAGCCGGCTGCGCAATGCGGGCATTGCCAAGATCGAGACGGAGCGGTCGTCCAACGCCCAGATGACCGTCACAATCCGAACAGCCAAGCCGGGCATCGTGATCGGGAAGGGCGGAGCTTCGGTCGACCAGCTCCGCAACGACCTGGAGAAGACGTTCGGCAACCGGGTCCGGATCTCGATCGACGAGATCAAGCAGCCGGAGCTCGACGCCCAGCTGGTCGCTGAGAACATCGCGTCACAGCTGGAGCGGCGCATCAGCCATCGGCGGGCGATGAAGCAATCGATCCTGCGCACCATGCGCGCCGGTGCCAAGGGCGTCCGCATCATGATGGGCGGCCGCCTGCGGGGCGCCGAGATGGCACGCCGCGAGCAGGATCGGGAGGGGCGCGTGCCCCTTCACACGCTGCGCGCCGACATCCAGTTTGGCCGTGCCACCGCCAAGACCACGTTCGGCATGATCGGAATCAAGGTCTGGATATACAGAGACGAGTTCAAGGGCCGCACGCGGGGTGGCGAAGCGCAGGCGGCGATCGCCCCACAACCGACCGCCGATGACGTGGCAGCAGCTCAGTCGGCGCCTTCCGGAGGTCAGCGAGGCGACGGGCGCCCAGGCGGGCAGCGGCCGAGGCGCCGTGGCGGTCGCGGGCCGGGTCGTGGCGCACATGGTGGCCAGGAAAGCGGTCCCGCCGCGCGCGGGACTTCCGAGCAGAGCAATCCGGAGAGCGGCGATGCTTCTGCCTAAGCGGACCAAGTTCCGCAAGCAGCACAAGGGGCGCCGGGGAGGCGTCGCGACGCGTGGCAGCACCATAGCCTTCGGTCAGTACGCGCTCCAGGCTGTAGACGCCTGCTGGATGACCAACCGCCAGATCGAGGCGGCCCGGCGTGCGATGACCCGACACGTCCGCCGTGGCGGTCAGATCTGGATCCGCATCTTTCCTGACAAGCCGGTGACCAAGAAGCCTGCCGAGACCCGGATGGGCTCGGGCAAGGGGAACCCCGAGGGGTGGGTGGCGGTGGTCAAGCCCGGCCGCATCCTGTTCGAGATGGGCGGCGTCAACCACGACGTGGCCAAAGAAGCGATGCTCCTGGCGGCCGCCAAGCTGCCGATCAAAACTCGCTTTCTGTCGGTGATCGAGCCGCAGATGGTGCATGCCGGGAGTGCGGACAAGTGAAGGCGGACGAACTGCAGACGCTGGACACCGACGAGCTGAACAGCCGGCTCAAGGGGGCGCGTCGGGAGCTGTACGAGCTCCGTTTCAAGCTCGCCGTGGGCCAGCTCGACGACAACCGGCAGATCCGCAAGGTCCGCAAAGACATCGCGCGGATCCTGACCGTCGTTCACGCGCGACGGCTGGCCATGGTTCCGTGGGGAGAGCCCCCGACGGAGCCCCGCGGGATGGTGGCTGCGACGGAAGCGATCGACGGTGAGCAGGCGGTCGAGCCGGCGGAGCACGTGTCGGATCGCGCCGCCGAGTCGTCGAGCAAGGAGACACCCGAGGACGTGGAGACTGCCAGCGATGCGGAGGCCGGCCGGCCGGCCCGCACGTCAAGACGTCCCGCCCCAGGCGGAGAGGAAGGTACTGATGACTGACGCGGACCAGGTAACGATGCAGCAGCGCGGATCCCGCAAGGTAAGGCTGGGTCGCGTGGTGTCGGACAAGATGGACAAGACCATCGTTGTCCAGGTCACCGACCGCAAGAGTCACCCGCTTTACAAGAAGGTCATCCAGCACCGTGTGCGCTTCAAAGCTCACGACGAGAGCAACGACTGCAAGATCGGCGACCTGGTCCGGATCATGGAGGTCCGGCCCCTGTCGAAGGACAAGCGCTGGCGCGTGGTCGAGGTCGTGGAGAAGGCTCGGTAATGGCTCGCTGCCGCTTCACCCGCAGGGAGAACCAGCCCGGCAAAGCAGGGCCTAGCCGCGATGCTCTGCTTCAGGGGCTTTCTCGATGATCCAGCAGGAGACTCGGCTCAAAGTGGCTGACAACAGCGGGGCCCGCGAGCTGCTGTGCATCCGCGTGGTGGGTGGACACTACCGTCGGTACGCCTCGGTGGGGGACGTCATAACCGCCACTGTCAAGTCGGCCCAGCCTGGTGGCCAGGTCAAGAAAGGTGAGGTCGTGAAGGCGGTTGTCGTCCGCGTCGCCAAAGAGTATCGGCGTTCGGACGGCTCCAACATACGCTTCGATGACAACGCTGCCGTGCTGATCAACAACCAGAACAACCCCAGGGGCACACGCATCTTCGGGCCGGTCGCTCGCGAGCTACGGGAGCGCAACTTCATGAAGATCGTGTCCCTGGCCCCGGAGGTTCTCTAGTGAAGCCACCAGCCGCCGTCACGGCCGCCTCATCGTCCCAGGACACCGATCCGCACGTCGCCTTCTGCGCGCGCTCGGTCACGCATCCTCTGGATGCGCTCCCTCACGTGCTCGGCGTCTCGGCGCCCTGGGCCGCGATCCGGCCGCGCCGGGACTGGAGGCTTCACTAGGTGCTGCGAAACAAGCCACGGCCTGAGCTGAAGCTGCTGGATCTGGCGCCTGGCGACACCGTCGTGGTGATTGCCGGAAAGGACAGGGGCAAGCAGGGCCAGGTCCTGCGCACGCTCCCGCGCGAGAACAAGATCGTCGTCCAGGGGGTCAACATCCTCAAGCGCCACACCAAGGCGGGACGCACGGCCAACCCCAAGCGCCCTGGAGCGATCCAGGGCGGCATCGTCGACTTCGAGGCGCCGCTTGCCTACAGCAGCGTGATGCTCGTCTGTCCGAGCTGCAACCAGCCGACGCGCATCCGGCACACCGTGCTGGAAGGCGGTCAGAAAGCGCTGGTATGCGTTCGTTGCGGCGAGCCGTACGAGCGAATAAGGAGAACTGAGGCGCAATGAGCGCGGCCAAGCGATCGGGAGCGGCTGCGAACGGTGCCCCGTTGCCGAACCTTGCTCGCGTCTACCGCGAGAAGGCGGTGCCCGCACTGATGAAGGCCTTCGACTACGACAACGTGATGCAGGTTCCGCGCATCGCCAAGGTCGTTGTGAACGTCGGTATCGGCGAGGCGAAGGACAATGCCCGGGCGCTGGAGTCCGCGGTCGGCGATGTCCGCACGATCACCGGCCAGCAGCCGGTGGTGATCAAGGCGCGCAAGTCGGTGGCGGCGTTCAAGCTGCGGGCGGGCATGCCGGTCGGCATCCGGGCAACGCTGCGTGGCCGCCGGATGTGGTACTTCCTCGAGAAGCTGGTAGTGGTGGCGCTCCCGCGCATTCGGGACTTCCGCGGTGTGAACTCAGACGCGTTCGACGGATCAGGTAACTATTCGCTGGGGCTGCGCGAGCAGATCATCTTCCCGGAGGTCGACTACGACAAGATCGACAAGCTGCGCGGGCTCGAGGTGTCAATCGTGACGACGGCGAAGACGGACGGAGAGGGGCGTTCGCTGCTCGCGCAGCTCGGGATGCCCTTCAGCAGACAGGATGCGAGGGTCGCGGCTTTCGCGGTCCCCGCGAAGCGGCGAAGCCGGCGACCGGTTTCGCGGACTCACAAGAGGTAAGAGGATCTTGGCGAAGAAGTCAGCAATCGAGCGCTGGAAGCGAACGCCGAAGTTCGCGGTGCGGGCTCACAACCGCTGCCGGATCTGCGGCCG
>DATFWQ010000225.1:0-2148 GCA_035259145.1 Candidatus Dormiibacterota bacterium
GACGCTTCCTTCGACATCGCTTGCTGCTGCGACGTCCTCGAGCATGTGCACGATCTCGAGAGAGTCATATCAGAGACCAGCCGCGTCCTCAGGCCGGGCGGCCTGTACCTCTATGAGACGATCAACCGCACATTCGCTAGCCGGCTGGTCCTCATCAAGCTTTTTCAGGATTTTGCCTGGACGCGCTTCATGCCATCGAATCTGCACGACTGGCACCAGTTCATCAGGCCGGCCGAGCTCGTCGGCATCATGCAACGTCACGGGCTGCGCAGCCTCGGGTACGCTGGCTTGAAACCTCGTGCTAACGCGCTCACCCTTTTGCGCGTCCTTCGCCAGCACAAGCGAGGGCACCTAACGCAGGTTGAGCTCGGCGAGCGCGCCGTCATGGAATCGTGTGGGGACACCTCGATCCTGTACATCGGCCACGCCATAAAAGAAATCGCCAAGCCGTGCCGAACTGAGCCGGTTCTCCGGCCGGCGTGTCGTGAAGACGAATCGATGCAAGGGTGCCGTAAACCGAATTCGGTCGACTCGATCAGGCGGCCCAGGGGCGTTCCTGGAGTAAACCTCCCAGCCGGTCGTGGCCCGCAACCCGCGTATCCCCCTGGCCGAGGCCCGGAGTGGGGAGGACGAGCCGGCGAGAAGCCTTTCGTCACGCCAGACCATTGTCAAACGGTTGTCGACGTACACGGGGACAAAGCCTGTCCCGCTTTGAATAGTCCTATGTTCGCCTCCGACTCGTCTGGACGAAGATCGGACGTTTCAAGCGCGAACGCACGTTCCGGGCAAGCAACACAGTCCGGAACCTGCGCCTGGCGCCTGCTAGCCCAGCTCGCCGCGACGACGCGGTCGTACGTCTCGACTGTCTCGGTGGCCTGGATCCACGAGTACAGCCCGGCGCGGTGACGAGGTGACGCTGGCTATGTAACGGGACACCTGGACACCGTCCAGCCAGGCACCGAGGAGCTCGTTGAGTTCGCTAAGGTCTTTGGCTCCGCCGCGCGCTGCGAGCTCGACCAAGAACTGACTGCGGACGGGTGGCGAAGAACCTCTCGACCTTTCCCCGCGAGGCAGGGTAGCCGGCGCGCGAGTGGATAATGCGGATGCCGAGCGTGGCCAGGGTGCGGTGGAAGGCGGCCGACATGAACGCGCTGCCGCGGTCTACGAAGACCGCACGCGGGACTCCGGCGGACTCCAGGCCCCGGCGGAAGGCAGCCTCCAGGCGGACGGTGTCCTCGGCGTGGCCCCAGCGCCAGCCCACCACCGCCCGGCTGAAGTCGTCGATGAAGACGAACAGGACGGCGGTGGCGCCGTCGGCCACCGGACCGTGCGGGCCGTCGCCGGTCCAGAGCTCGCCAAACTCGGAGGCCTCGAAGCGGCTGTAGGCGTGGGCCACCGTGCCGTCAGGGCGCAGGTTGAGACCGGCGCGTGCGAACTCAGCGCTGGAAGGTGCGGCTGGAGACCTTGCCCACGCCCGCCTCCTCAAGGATGCGCGCCACATTGCGGCGGTCCGGTCGGGCGCCTCGCGTTTGAGGGTGAACGCCGCCTCCAGGATCTCCGCCGGCGTCCGGTTGGGTTACAGCTTCTCACCCGGCAGCAGCGCGTCATAACCGCCGGCGCGCCAGTAACGCAGCCAGCGCCGCAGCGTCGCCGGCGAGACCCGCACCCGGCGACCGTCATCGCGGAGGTGTTCGAGCTCGGCCAGGGCACGCGTCGTCACACCTCGCCGCCGAGGCCTCAACTCCGGGTCCGCCAACTCCCGGATGAGGGAGTAGCGGAACAAGGCCTCCACCCGCCGTCTGTCTTCCATAGCCACCTCCCAGCGGCGAAATCGGCGCCGCAGCGGCGCCTGCGCCAGCTCTGGCTTGGCGGCCGGGCTGGTCCGCGGCGTCGGTAGCGTCGGATAGAGCGGGCGCTGACTGCAATGCCGAGCTTGAGCAGCTCGCCACGGATCCGCTCGGTGCCCCAGTGCGGGTTCTGGCGCCCGATGGTCGCGATCAGCTCGCGGACCTCGGCGTTCAGCGTGGATGTCCAGAGGCGGGTTCGGTGTACTGGAAGGCGATGACCCGCAGCGGCCCTGTGCGGGTAGCTCTTCCTGGTTGCGCTCAACCTACGGATAGGCTGAACGGTCCGGTCCTTCCACCCTGG
>DATFWQ010000226.1:0-8872 GCA_035259145.1 Candidatus Dormiibacterota bacterium
CGAGGTCGTCGTCGCCCAGGGATCGGTCGAGGACCGCCAGTTCGTCGCCGTCTACGGCCGCCAGGGCAGGGTCGTCGCCGCGGTCACATTCGACCAGGCGAAGTGGCTCGAGTTCTACCGAGGGCTGATCGAGTCCAGCGCCCCGTTCCCGCCCGCGTTTCGCACCGTCGACCAGCCGGCGACGACGCGGCCTGTCCCCGCCGAGTTCCCAGACCGAGTCGTCCCCACCTACCAGGCCACCGTCGTGGTTACCGGCCATGCGCCTGACGAACGACGTGCCGTCCTGGTGAGGTCGGGCGCATGACTCCCAGGCCCGGAGTGCAGCCATACGTGTTCAGGCGTAGAGAGCCGCTGCCGTGAGACAGACCGCCAGCGTCCACGAAAAAATCCTTGACCAATCGAACCGCAGCAATCCGTACCCGCTTTACGCCGAGCTACGAAAAACCCCGGTGTCGCGTCAGGAGGACGGCACCTACGTGGTCAGCACATATCGGGAGATAGTCGCGCTGTTGCACGACCCGCGGATCAGCTCGGACCCACACAACCTCCCGGAGGACTATTACAGGCGTAGAGAGAGTGCTCTGGGAGGGTTCATTGCCCTCGACCCGCCGAACCACGACCGCACACGCCGACAGGCGATGAGGCACTTCGGGCCGCCGCACGACCCTGAGCGGATCGACAGCATGCGACCATGGTTCGTCGAGGTCGCTACCGGCCTCATCGATAACTTCCGAGGCGGGAACCGGGTGGACGTCGTCGACGACTTCGCCTATCCGTTCCCGGTGACGGTGATCTGCCGGATCCTGGGGGTTCCACGCGACGACGAGCCGCGCTTTCGCCGGTGGGTCGACGCCATCTCCGAGGCTATCGATCCCAGGCGTGCTCGAGACCCTGAGTACATCGAAAAGCGTGAGCTGGCCACTGCTGACCTGGGCCGATACCTTGCACAGCTCGCCGACGCTCACAGGCAGGAGCCTGGCGATGACCTCTTGTCCGGCCTGGTCACCGACCCTGGCCCTGAGGGCCCTATGTCACGGGAGGAGCTCATCGGCACGGCCCGGCTGCTGCTCTTCGCGGGGCACGAGACCACCGTCAACCTCATCGCCAACGGCATGCTCACCTTGCTGCGGCACCCCGGAGCGCTCGAACGGCTGCGTAACGAACCCGAGTTCGTCATCAGGACGGTCGAGGAGCTGCTGCGCTATGAGCCCCCCGTGCACTTTCTGCCCAATCGCATCGCCCTCGACGACGTTGACATCGCCGGCACCACCATCCCCAGGGGTTCGCCGGTGACGCTGGCACTCGCCTCCGGCAACCGCGATCCCGCTCGCTTCCCCGACCCTGACCGCTTCGACCCCGAACGGGTGGACAACCAGCACCTCGGCTTCGGCAGCGGGATCCACGCCTGCTTCGGGGCTCCACTGGCCCGGACGGAGGCCCAGATCGCCCTGACCGAGCTCGCGCGCCGGCTGGAGAACCCTCGACTCGTCGCTGACCCGCCCCCGTATCGCGAGAGCCCGGTCCTGCGTGGTCCCCGTCACCTCCTCGTCCAGTTCGACGGCATCGCGGCCTGACCCGACCTGCCGAGAAGGCCAAAAGATTCCACCTCCCGTTCCACTTTGGCGTGATGTGCTGCGCCGGTGGCCGTTCGTACGGTCGAGAGCGTGACGGTGACCACCGCTGACAGAAGGAGGTCGAGATGACGCTCTATTCCGCCGCTCTCTTCGTACACATCGTGGGTGCCCTGCTCCTCTTCACGGCCGTAACCCTGGAGGGGATCGGGCTCCGCCAGATGAGGCGCGCTTCCACTCCCGAGCATGTTCGCGAGGCGGCGGGCATCGCCGGCCTGGCGCGCATGGTGGGACCGGCCTCTCTGGTCGGGATCGCCGTGCCCGGGTTGTACATGACAGTCACCAGCTGGGGTTGGGTCCCATGGATCCTCGTCGGGCTGGCCTCGTGGCTGCTCGTCGGCGTCTCAGGGGCGATGAACGGCATACGCCTGGCATCGATCGGTCGGGTGGCAGCCTCCAGTGACGAGCTGCTGCCTGCTGAGCTGGGCACGCGGATCGGGGATCCGGTGCTGGTCACGTTCTGGCTGATGCGGGTCGCGACTGTGCTGGCGGTGGTCCTTCTGATGACTGTCAAGCCGGGCATCGTCGGGGCCCTGCTCGTAGTCGTGGTCGGCGCGGCGATCGGGCTGGCTGCAAGCCTGCCCACCTGGCGCGGGGCCGGGCCGCGAACCGTTCACACCCGTACGTAACGCAGACCTGACTCAGCTGGAAAGGAGGTTTCTCACGTGGCGGACCCAGTTTCTGTCTCACACGACGTTCGTCCCGCGACCGAGCGCCCCATCAGCGATCTCAGGGGCGGCGAGCGCCGGTGGTTCGGCCTCGTCGTGATCGCGCTGGCGCAGCTGATGGTGGCGCTCGACGCGACGATCGTCAACATCGCGCTGCCTTCAGCGCAGAGTGCACTCCATGTCGCGGACGCCGACCGGCAGTGGGTGATCACGGCATATACGCTCGCCTTTGGTGGTCTGCTGCTCCTGGGCGGCCGCGTTGCCGACTACGCTGGCCGCAAGCCCACATTCCTCGCCGGCCTGGCGGGATTCGCGGCCGCCTCAGCGCTCGGCGGATCAACGTCCAGCTTCACAATCCTGGTGGCTGCCCGAGCTCTGCAAGGTGGCTGTGCCGCGGTGCTGGCTCCAACCGCGCTGTCCCTCCTTGCGGTGACGTTCATCGAACCCCGCGAACGGGCCAAGGCTTTCGCCGTCTACGGAGCGATCGCCGGGAGCGGCGCCGCCGTCGGCCTGCTTCTCGGTGGGGTGCTGACCGAATATCTGAGCTGGCGTTGGTGCCTCTACGTCAACGTTCCGATCGCGATGGTGGCGGCAATCGGCGGATGGCGTGTGCTGGCCGGCTCAGGCTCCGGCCGCAAGCAGAGCTTCGACGTTCCTGGCTCGGTCCTTGCGACAGGTGGCCTCGCCGCGCTGGTCTACGCGTGCACTCGAGCCGTGGCGGATGGGTGGGCGTCGACTTCGGTCATCTCGCTGCTGGCAGCCAGCGCTCTTCTGCTGTGTCTTTTCATCCTCTGCGAGACCCGCACCGCTGCGCCGCTGCTTCCGCTCAGCATCGTCCTCGACCGCAACCGCGCGGGCGCATACATCTCCGTGATGCTCGCGATCGCCGGCATGTTCGGGGCGTTTCTCTTCCTCACGTACTACTTTCAGGTCGTGCTTCGATACTCGCCGCTCGAGGCCGGCCTCGCTTTCCTGCCGATGACGGTCGCATCCCAGTTCGGGTCGTGGGCGATCGCGAGCCGGCTCATGCCGCACGTTCCGCCGCGGGCGCTCATGGTGCCCGGCGCGCTGGTCGCCGCCGCCGGCATGATGGTGCTGACCCAGCTCTCGGTCAGCGGCGGTTATGTGACGCACGTCCTGCCGGCAGAGATACTGCTGGGGATAGGGATCGCCTGCGTCATGGTGCCGGCATTCAGCACAGGGACCCTGGGCGTGGATCAGCGCCAGGCTGGTGCAGCTGCAGCTACGGTCAATACAGCCCAGCAGGTCGGCGGCTCGCTCGGCACGGCGCTGCTCAACACGATCGCCATCAGCGCCACCGCCGCGTACGTGGCATCGCACGAGCGATCTGCGCTAAGAGTGGTGTCGGCTCTCGTCCACGGTTACGCCACTGCTACCGCGTGGGCATCCGCGATCCTGGTGGTAGGCGCGGTGCTGGCGCTGGTTTTGATCAGCGCGGGCAAACCCTCCCGCCAGGGTTCGTCGTAGCAGCGACTATTGCGACGTCAAACCAGCCGTCCGGCTCTGGAGCCATGCAGCGCGCGCCGCCACCCACTCGTGACGCATCAGGTCGTAGACGTTGCCATCGACGTAGCGCCCGTTCTTGACGTCCGCCCACTTGATGCGGCCCGCGTGGCGGTAGCCCTGCTTGGCCAGAGCGGCAGAGGAGCGCGTGTTCGTCTCCAGCACGAACGACTGGAGGACGTGCAGGTGAAGGTGGTCGAAGCAGTATTCGAGCAGCAGGTGTTTGGCCTCGGTGCCGTACCCCTTGCCACGGACCTCGGCAGGACCGAGGAAGCTGCCGGTCTCGCCAACGCGGTTCACCAGGTCGATTCCGTACACGCCGACGAGGCCGACGAAACGATCGGCCTCCTTCAGGCAGACTGCGAAGACGATCTCCGTGGGCGGGAGATGCTCGTAGAGCTTGGCGATCCATTTCTCATGTCCAAGCGGGCTGGACGGCATCGGTCCTCGCCACATGAAGGTGTCGGTCTCGACCGCGTCAATGCCGGCGATGCCTTCGGCGTCCTGTACCTCCAGCGGTCGGAGGTAGACGCGGTCGCCGACCATTACCGGGTTACGCATCCTTGACCTCCCACCGCGGATTGAGGGCCTGGTAGGTCAGGCGGTCGACCCGACAGGCTGCGCGCGACACGAACTCGCGAAGACGTGCGCTGAGCACCATCCCGAGTTCCGCTGCCGCGGCGATTGTCTCTTCTTCGTCGCCGGCCACCTCGACGCTGACCACCATCACCTCCATCTGGTCACGGAGCCAGCGAACGATCAGGCGCAGCGCCTCCGCCCGCAGCGCGTCGCAGTCGATCGTCGACGGGGCCATGTGGAACGTCACCCAGCAGCGCCGGAACCCATCGTTGGACGTCAGCTTGACGCTGCCAACGATCTCGTCGGTCTGGCTTCGGACCAGGGCGAGTCTCCGCGCGGCGCCGGCGCCCTCATCTTTCAGGACCTTCTCGGCCTGGGCAGCGCCCATAAGGAAGGGACCCGGATGCCACGCCGAGGCGCTGTCCTTGTCGGCAATGACCAGGGGCCGGAGGTATACATGCTCGCCGGTGAGGTAGACGATCCGCATCGCTTCCATCATCTCAACCGTGCCACCGGAAAGGATGGCTCAAGCGCAAGCAGCGCCCACCGCCCCTCCCGAACTTGAAACGGCGGCTGCGGGCCTTTGATCGGTACAAACCAGGAAGCATGGTCACGAACGAAGCGGAGCCCGAACCCAACGGCGACGAGCCTGAAGACGATGACGACGACGACGGATTCCGTCTAGCCTAGCCTGCAGGGCGCCTCGGTATATCCGCCGGCCGGTGCCCCTTTGAAGCGTTACTGAAGCGTGCATCCGTTGGCGGATACTCGTCTTACAGAGGAGGGGCTCACCGATAGCCGGCCGCCTGCAGCTCGAACAGCTCCGCGTAGCGCCCGCCCGCGGCGACCAGCTCATCGTGCGACCCCAGCTCGCAGAGCCTTCCCCGCTCGATGACTGCGATCCTGTCAGCCGTGCGGACCGTCGAGAACCTGTGGGAGATCACGATTCCCGTCCGCCCCTGCAGGTGCCGCCTGAGCTCCGCGAAGATCACGGCCTCGGCCTCGGGGTCGAGTGAGGCGGTCGGCTCGTCCAGGACCCACAGGTCGGCGCTGCGGAAGACCAGCCTCGCTAGAGCCACGCGCTGCCACTGGCCTGTCGAAAGGTCGTGGCCACCTTCGAACAGCTTGCCTATGTTCGAGTCGAGTCCGCTGGGCAGGTCGCGCAGCACTTCGTCCGCCTGGGAGGCACGCAGGCAGGCCAGGAGCTCATCGTTCGTCGGCTGCTTCTCGATGCGGCCGAAGTGCACGCTGTCGCGAAGCCGCAGCTCATAACGGCCGTACTCCTGGAAGAGCACTCCGATGTGCGAGCGGAGCTCCGCGGGGTCTACGTCCCGAAGATCGACACCACCAACGTGGATCTGGCCGGAGGCGGGGTCATAAAGGCGGAGGAGGAGCTGCACGAGCGTCGTCTTGCCCGATCCGTTGGCTCCGACGAGCGCCACCAGTTCGCCTGGCTCGACGGTCAGGCTCACACTCTCGAGGACCGGGTCCACAGACTTCGGGTACCGAAAGCTGACATCTCGGAATTCGATGGGCGAGCGGCGTAGGTCCGGCAGTGCTCGGGGGCTGACGGGGACGCGGATCAGCGGAGGCGTTGCAACGAACTCGAAGTAGCTGTTGAGGTACCGCGCGTTCTGGTCAAGGACCAGGATCGAACCGAAGATCAGGCTGACCTCTCCGGCGATGGAGGCGATCGCGCCGATCCCCGCCGTGAGATCCCCGGCGCTCAGGTGATGCGACCCCGGCTGCGCCATGACCAGGTAGGCGCCCGCCAACGCCACCCCGCCGAGAATGGCACCGACAACCGCCCCTCGGTTGGCGGACCTGTAGAGGCCGGCCAGGATCACCAGGTTCTGGCGCGCCAGGTCCCTGTAGCGCGTCACCAGGTAACCGGAGAGCTGAAACGCTCGCATCTCCTTGGCCCAGTGCGGCCTGCTCAGCAGCCAGCGCAAGTAGTCACGCTCGCGTTCCAGCGGCGTCCACGAGTACCAGAACTCGAAGATCCTCCTGTTGGCCCGCCGCTGCATGGCGAAGGAAGGCACCACCGAAAGCAGTCCCAGCACGACCAGCAGCGGGTGGATTGACAGCAGGATGCCGAGCATGCCCGCCAGGCTGAAGAGATTGCCGGCCAGGCCAATGCCGGTCTGGGTGAGGTCGCCGCTGCGCCACCCGTTGTTGGCCCGCTCCATATGGTCCTGGAACTCCGGCTGGTCCATGTGACCGAGGTCGATGGTCCCGGCCTGCCCCAGAAAACGGACCGTGGCAGCTTGCTGGACGCGCTGGCTGAAGATGTCCTGCCAGTGGTTTCGAACAGCGCTCGTCGCCCGCTCCAGGCCCGACGCGAGACCCAGGCCGATGACCACGGCAAGAAGCGCAGTGGTGAGTCCCGATCCGGCCACCACTCGGTTCACGAGCTCCTTGCTCAGGAGCAGAACGACCGGCGGGATGGCTGAGTCCAGCGCGACCATGGCCAGGATCGCAACGAAGCTGATGGGCGCGGCCGCCCAGCAAAGGTGAATGCCTGTCAGGACGTTCTGGAACAGGCGGCCGCGATCGATTGGGGGGTTCTCGGACACCTCTCCTCCTCACTTGCGGGTGGAACTGACGCACACGACCATGCGCAATCGACGTATGGCTCACCTCGGAGCCGGAGGTGGGCCGCGCGGACGTGAGAGGGTCAGTGCCTAAGGAGCACGACCATACAGTCTAGCTGCCAAAGTGGCGTTTCGACAAGTCGGTCCCCAGCCGGATGTCAGCAGGCCGTCAGAAAGACGGGCGCTCAGCCCGATGCCGCACCACCGGCCACCGAAGCCCGATTGAGTCATCGAAGTCAGGGCGGCCTGGCCGGGTCATGCGGAGGCGAGCCTCATCGGTGCCGTGAACGGCCCAGAGGGCTACAAAGATGGCTGTCTCCCCGGACATGAGGCCGTTGTCAGGATCGGCGAGGATCTCAGCCAGCTTCTCGATGTAGGGCCACAGCCGCTGAACCATCATCGCGGCCCTAACCCGGCCGGTGCTGACGGTGCGCGGGCCCATGACTGCGAGCTGGGCTTCATCGGCCTCGATGCCCTGGGGTGGCACCCCGGTGAACCTGCGTTCCGCCTCGCCCCCGGCGGCGAGGATGGTCGCCAGGACAGCCTGCCGCGGCCGTCCGCGACCGCCGTGCACATGTACCGCGCCGAGCGAAAAGCGGCGGGCGACCTCGACCGAGACCTCGTCGACCATCACCCCAAGGTGAGCTGCGACGATGAGGTGGCCGGCCTCGTGGTGGGCGATGACGCGCCGGCGGGCCGCGTGGATCTTCGGTGCCAGCTCCCGGGCGCGGGCCCGCGCTGAAGCGGCATCCTGCCATGGTCTGAGGTCGCGGGGCACAGTTCGGACTGGTCGGAGTATAGGAACGGCTGAGCCGGGCCTGGACGTCCCCGGCGCGTCAGAATGGACGTGAGAACATCTCCGGGACGATGCCAGCAATCGACCTGGTCACGGGGGCCTTCAGCTACACCGGGCGGCGCGTCGCCGAGCGCCTCCTGGCCCGAGGACGAAGGCTTCGCACGCTCACAAACCATCCTCAGGACTCACAGATCGAAGCGTTTCCACTGGACTTCGAACGACCGGATGTCCTGGAGAGGGCCCTGGGCGGTGTCGACACGCTGTACAACACGTACTGGGTGCGCTTCCCGCACGGGAGGATCACGTACGACTTTGCCGTCGAGAACAGCCGCCGGCTGATAGATGCCGCCGGCAAAGCCGGCGTTCGGCGCATCGTGCACGTGAGCATCGCCAATGCCTCGACCTCGTCACCCCTGCCTTACTACCGCGGCAAGGCGTTGGTGGAAGAGCACCTGCGGGGATCGGGCCTCTCCTACGCGATCCTCAGACCGACCGTCCTCTACGGAGGCGGCGACGTGCTCGTCAACAACATTGCCTGGTTCCTCCGCAAGCTGCCGGTCTTCGCCGTCCCGGGCTCAGGCGCCTACCGGATCCAGCCAGCGTTTGTGGAGGACCACGCCGACCTGATGGTGAGGCTGGGCTCCGAGGACGGCTCCACGGAGGTCGACTCAGTCGGGCCAGACGTTTACAGCTTCGAGGAGTTCGTCCATCTGATCCGGCGGGCAGTCGGCAGCCACGCGGCGGTGGTCAGGCTTCCGCCGTGGGCCGTTCTGGCTGGATTGACGGTTGTCGGCCTCGCGGTCCAGGACGTGGTCCTCACCGAGCAGGAGGTCCAGGGGCTGATGGACGATCTGCTGAGGTCGCAGGGCGAGCCCACGTGCCCGACGCGTTTCGAGACGTGGCTGCCGGAGCACCGGGACGAGCTCGGGCACCGCTACGCATCCGAGCTCGGGCGCCACTTCCGCTAAACGTTCCAAACTGAGGTAGCTCAATCTCTCCCCCGCGAAGTCGGGGGAGTACCCGGCGAAGCCGGGGGAGGGGGTGCCCGCGAAGTCGGGGGAGTACCCGGCGAAGCCGGGG
>DATFWQ010000227.1:0-20453 GCA_035259145.1 Candidatus Dormiibacterota bacterium
TTCGCTGCTTGCGCCGCTCGGTTTCGCCATAGCCAACGAGATCATCCTGTTCGCGGGCTGGGCGGTGGTCTGGAAGTTGATCGTGGCGATCTTGATCGGCTTCATCCTGCTAGGGATCTCGGCCGCCACCAGCTCGCCCGAACGCCGGCCGTCCCTCGACTGGAGGAGCGGCGCCTGGGTCTGGCCCTACGTGATCGGGCTAGGGTTGATCTCCTACCTGGGCTCGTTCGGGCCGTCAGACGCGATCCCGCTGATCGGCCTCAAGGGCGCCACCAATGCGCTGCAGTTCGGCTGGGACATCCTGGTCATGGCCCTGTTCAGCATCGTCATCTACTACCTCGCCATCGGCTTGCGCCTGCCGCGTGAACGGGCCCAGGAGTACATCGGCGACCTCACAGCCGAAGCCGAGCCAGTGGAGGCATAGGGAATGAAAATCCTGGTGGCATTTGACGGATCAGAAGCGGGCCGGCGCGCGCTGGACTGGGCGGCCCGTCTGGCGAAAGACGAAGCAGACAGCAGAGTCAGCGTGATCGGCGTGGCCGCCTCGCTGGAGGCGGCTCCGCCGATCGCAGATGCGGTCGACCCTGGCAGCAGCCTCGAGAAGCACCGGACTGAGCTGGCCGAGGCGGCCGGCAAGCTTGCTGCCGCCGGCATCCCGTCGGATACGCTGCTGAAGGTGGGCAACCCTGCGGAAGAGATCATCACCGCCGGCGACGAAGGCGACTTCGACGTGATCGTGATCGGCCGGACCGGCGCTCATGGCGCGATCCGGTTTCTCGTGGGATCGGTCTCAGACAGGGTGGTGCGGCACGCCAACCGGCCAGTGATGGTGGTGCGCTGATACAGCGCTGCCAGATGGGCGAGCCGCCTCCCTGATGCAATCGTGTCGCTGCCGGCGGTCCCGATGACTACCCCAGCGCCACTCGCCCGCTGATGTCGACGCGATACGGCGACGCCTGGCGGACCCGGAGAGACCGGTCGGCCGATCCCAGCCGCGAGCCGGGACGGATAGATCTCCGCCGCTACGACCTGCAGACGCCTTTCTCGGGCATCCCCACCTTTATGCAGGTGCCGATCTGCCTCACCCAGGAGGACCTGAAGGCGGCCGCGGCCGAGGTTGCAATAGTGGGAGCGCCGATGGACAGCGGTGGCGGCCATCGCGGAGCTTCGTGGGGGCCGCGCGCCATACGGGGCGCCGAGCGCTACCTACCCGCACCGGCGGTGCTGATGAACCATCTCCACGTGCGCGTGGAGCCGTTTGAAGTCCTGACCGTCGTCGACTACGGAGACGCCGCGGTGGACCCCTTCAGCATCGAAGCTTCGATGCCGACCATCCGCGAGCTGGTGCGCGAGGTCGCCGAAACCGGGGCCACACCGGTCGTGCTGGGGGGTGACCACTCGATCCTCTGGCCGGACGCCGCTGCCTGTGCCGATGTTTACGGAGCAGGCAAAGTGGGCGTGGTGCACTTCGACGCCCATGCGGACTGCAGCAAGTCCTACATGGGCCACACCGTCACCCACGGCACTCCCATTCGCCGCCTCATCGAAGACGAGCACATCCCAGGACGAAACTTCGTTCAGGTCGGGCTGCGCGGTTACTATCCTGACAACGAGCTTCTCGACTGGATGCGCGAACAGGGGATGCGTTCCCACTTCATGGCCGAGGTCGAGCTGCATGGCCTCGAGCGCGTCGTAGAGCAGGCGATCAGTGAGGCGCTGGATGGCCCCGAGTTCCTCTATCTCTCGTTTGACATCGACGCCCTCGACCCCGCTTACGCCCCCGGTACCGGCACACCGGAGCCAGGCGGCTTCACGACCCGCGAGGTCTTCCCGGTGATCCGGCGGCTCTGCCATGAAGCCCACGTGGTCGGCTTCGAAGTGGTGGAGGTCGCTCCTGGCATCGATCCTGGCTACACGACGGCGCTGAACGCGAACCGCGTCGTCATCGAGGCGCTGACCGGACTGGCGATGCGGAAGCTGGGTCTACCTGGACCGCGCTACCTGGACAGGGCGACCGCGGGCGAGGAGGCGTTTCCACGGGACGGCCCGCCCGGCCCCTAGTGCCTAGGGGTGCCTAGGAGCGTGGCGGCGGGCGACAATTCGCTCGATGGAAGAATCCTCCGTGTCGAAGCTGCTCGTCGAACGGCGGGGCCCCGTGACCGTCGTCACACTCAACCGCGCCGAGGTGCATAACAGCGTCGACGCCGAGATGGCGGTCGCGCTCGCTGGAGCCATCGAGGCCTTTGCCGGCGACGCGGCGGCCAGCGTGCTCGTGATCACGGGCGCCGGTGACAGAGCCTTTTGCGCCGGGGCCAACCTCAAGGGAATCGATGACCTCGTGAGGCACCGGTATGCAGGCAAGGCGGGGCCCATGGGCTTCTCTCGCCTGGATCCGGGCAAGCCCACGATTGCCGCGGTCAACGGGTACTGTTTTGCGGGCGGGATGGAGCTTGCGTGCTGGTGCGACTTTCGAATTGCCGCCCAGAACGCAGAGTTCGGAGCCCTCAACCGCAGGTGGGGTGTGCCGTTCACCGATGGCGGTACCCAGCGCTTCCCACGCATCGTTGGTCAGGGCAACGCGCTGTGGCTGATCCAGACGGGCATCCGCCTGGACGCCCATCGAGCCCTGTCGATAGGGCTCGTTCAGGAGGTGGTGCCTGTAGGACAGGCTCTGCTCCGCGCCATCGAGCTGGCCGAGCACATCTCGCAGTATCCACAGGCCAGCCTGAGAAGCGATCGAGCGGCTGCGCTTGCAACCTTCGGTCTGTCGCTGGACGAGGGATTGCTGCTGGAGGCCAAACTCGGTCGTGCCGCCGCCACCGATCCAGGGATGTGGGCGGGCCTGCGGCGCTTCGCGGCCGGCGATCGGCCTGAGCCTCCCTCCCTGGTGAATTGAAGCTTCAGTCCCTCTTCAAGCCGAAGCTGGGCAGTCTGAAGGGGGATCGGGCCGCATGAGCGGCTCGCAGCGGCGCCCCTACGCTGTGCAGGAAGTCGAGAAGCTCCCGATACGACTGCAGCACCGACGTCTCGTAGTAGGGCACGCCCGTCTGCTTGCAGAACTCCCTGACGATGACGTTTGCCTCGCGCATCCGGTTTCGCGGCATTGACGGGAAGAGGTGGTGCTCGATCTGGTAGTTGAGCGAGCCGAACATCAGATCTGTCCACCCGCTTCCTCGGATATTCCGGGACGTCAGGACCTGTGCGCGAAGGAAGTCGAGGCTGCTCTCATCGTCAGTCTGCAGCATCCCTTTGTGATTGGGCGCGAACACGGAAGCCAGGTAGAAGCCACCCACAGCCTTATGAACCAGGATCACGAGCAGCGCCGACCAGGGGCCCATCAAATACACCATCAGCCCGATATAGAGGGCCGCGTGTGCCAGCAGGGTGGGGACCTCGAGCCAGCGATAACGAGATCTCCGGCTGACCAGAAAGGCGGCGCCCGCAGCGTGCATGCTCCAGGCGAGCATTCCGAGCAGTGGGAAGAACAGATACGCCTGGTAGCGAGCCAGCAGTCGAAGCGGGCCTCTACGTCGCAGCGCCTGCTCCTGGGTGTACACGATGGCCGGGTTGTTGATGTCCGGGTCGAGGTCGACGTGATTGGGATTGGCGTGGTGGCGATTGTGCTTCTGCACCCACCAGCCATAGCTCATTCCAAGCAGCAGGTTCGCCGTGAGGAAGCCGACCAGCGTGTTCTTCCACTTGCGCGCGAACATCTGATGATGTCCCGCGTCGTGGAGCTGGAACCCGAGCTGGGCTGAGATCGCCGCCAGCACCACCGCGTTCAGTGCCTGCAGCCACGGACTGTCCAGGACTGCGAATCCGCCGATGCACAGCGCGAACAGCGCGGTGTTGATCCCGATCACCAGGACGTAGAAGCGAGGCTGCTTCTGGAGGAGTCCCGCCCCCGCGATCAGTCGCTTGAGCCTGACGTAGTCGTTCCCCTCGTGACCGGACCGAGGCCCTGTCCTGGATGCACCTTCCACGGCCGTCTGAAGCCCGGCTACGTCAGGCGTATGCGGCGAGCAGGAGAGACTTCCTCACTCACCCATGAGCGGATCGAATCGATCGACGCGGCCTTGACCAGAACGAACGTGCATAAGGCGCCGTCACTCTAACAGAACTCAGGATCAAGGCAGGCGCGCGCCCTGCTCGGGCTTCGGTCGGACGTCCCTGTCGAGCCGCCTGGGCATCCCACTGAACTCAGCCTGGCACGAGCACAAGCTTGCCGGTCGTGCGCCGGCCCTGCAGGTCCTCGTGGGCCTTGCGGGCGTCGCTCAGAGCGTATCGCCCACCGATCCGGACGTTGAGCCGGCCGGCCGCCACCCAGTCGAATACCGCCTGCGCTCGGGCGAGCAGCTCGTCGCGCGTGGCTGTGTAGTGTGCGAGGGTCGGGCGGGTGAGGAAGACCGACCCGGCCATCAAGCGTAGGGGGTCCAAGGGCGGGACCGGCCCGCTCGCAGCGCCGTAGAGCACCAGCAGCCCCCGCCGGCGAAGACTCGCCAGGCTGCCGTCGAAAGTTGTCCGTCCGACGCCGTCGTACACGACCTCGACACCAGCATCTGCGGTGAGCAGGCGCACCTCCGCGGCGAAGTCGACCTGGTCGTACCGGATCACCTCGTCGGCGCCCGCAGCCCTCGCCAGCGCCGCCTTCTCCTCCGACGAAACGGTGGCGATCACGCGCGCGCCGCGCAGTTTTCCGACCATCTGCGTGAGCAGCAGGCCGACGCCACCTGCTGCTGCGTGGACCAGGGCCGTGTCACCGGCCTGCACCGGGTACGTCGACGTGCACAGGTAGTGGGCTGTGAGCCCCTGTAAGAGCACGGCCGCCGCGACCTCGAGAGCCACGCCCTCGGGCACGGGGATCGCCTTGTCGGCGGGCAACAGCACCTGCTCGGCGTAGCTGCCCGGGGCGGCCACCCAGCCCACGCGGTCGCCGACCTCGAGGTCGGTGACGCCGTCGCCGAGCGCGGCAACGATGCCCGCACCTTCGACGCCCGATAGGAACGGCAGGGGAACCTGGTACGTCCCGGCTCGCTGATAGGTGTCCACGTAGTTGACGCCGCTCGCGGCTACGTCTACGAGTACCTGGCCGGGACCCGGGTGCAGTGGCTCGAGGTCGTGGACCTGGAGCACTTCTGGACCGCCGTACCTCTCGACGCGGATGGCTCGCATGTCTCACTCCTCTCCAGTGCTCCGGGCGAATTCTCGGCGACCTCCAGGGTGGGGTGGAGGCGGTCACGTAATCGTATGGACATGCCTTAGGTCACGCGAGCGGTCGTGACACCGGAATCGAGCGACTTCGACCGGCACGAGGCCGGAGATCGGTGCGGGCCAGCTTGAGGGAGACGAAAGTGCTCACCATCGACCGCATTCGCTGCGACGGCCACGGCCGCTGTGCTGCTTCCAGAGCTCATGCCGGGTACTCTCCTGGATGGCGACCCCCCTCCCCCGGCTTCGCCGGGTACTCCCCCGGGGTGGCGACCCCCCTCCCCCGACTTCGCGGGGCCCCCCTCCCCCGGCTTCGCCGGGTACTCCCCCGACTTCGCGGGGGAGAGTCTGGCTGGTGATCCTCTCAGGACGTCCCCAATGTTCTTTGAGCAAATTCCCAGGAAGCGGCGCCACCATGGCTGCTGTGAACCAGAATGGGCCCCGAGTCCTCGTGGTTGATGACGAGCCGAACATCACCGAACTCGTCGCCCTGGCCCTGAGGTACGAGGGTTTCACGGTGCAGACCGCGGCGACCGGACGCGCCGCCGTTGCGACGGTAGCCGAGTTCAAACCGGCGCTCGTGATCCTGGACATCATGTTGCCCGACATCGATGGCCTGGAGGTCCTCAAACGCCTTGGCGCCGCCGGCCAGCGAGTGCCGGTGATCTTCCTCACCGCCAAGGACGCGACCGAAGACAAGGTCCGCGGTCTGACGGTGGGCGGAGACGACTACGTGACCAAGCCGTTCAGCATCGAAGAGCTGGTCGCGCGAGTTCGCGTGGTCCTGAGGCGGCACGGGGGAGCCGGAGCGGGCAGCCAGGTCTTCGACCTCGGCGACCTCGAGCTGGACGATGAGGCGCACGAGGTGCGGCGGGCGGGGCAGGCAATCGAGCTCACACCCACCGAGTACCGGCTGCTGCGCTATCTCCTGGTCAACGCCGGCCGCGTCCTTACTCGTACCCAGATTCTGGACCACGTTTGGGACTACGACTTCGGCGGCGACGCGAGCGTGCTCGAGACGTACATCAGCTACCTGCGCCGGAAGGTGGACCGGTTCGCACCGCCGCTGATCCAGACCGTGCGCGGGGTCGGCTACGTGCTGCGCCCGCCCAGGGAGTGACCGTGTCGCTACGGGCGCGGCTGCTGGTGGGGTTGGTCGTGCTTCTCGGCGCCGGGCTGCTCGTCGCGGATGTCGCGACCTACTGGTCCCTGCAGTCGGTCCAGATGGATCGCATCGACAAGCAGCTGAGGGGCAGCGTGAACATGGCGATAGGGGCCCTGTTCAGGGTCTCCTCACCTGAAAGGGGAGGGCGAGGTCCGGTGCCCCCGGGCGTGACTTACACCGCCCTCTACTCGGTGGACGGCTCCTTTCTGCAGGGCCTGCCGTTCGGGCTCGGTGCCTCGGCGTCGTCGGCCCGTCCGGTGCTCCCGTCACCGCTGCCGAACGCAGGTCCGGACACGCCCACCGTCATGACCGTCGCCGGCACCGGCGGCGTATCCCAGTTCCGCGTGCTCATCGAGTCTGTGACCGGGGCGGGGGGTGACTTCGTGGTGCTCGCCATTCCTCTCAACGACGTTCAGTCCACCCTGAATCAGCTGCTCATCCTGGAGGCGTCGATCAGCCTGGCTGTGCTGCTCGGGGTGACGGGGCTTGCCTGGTGGATCATCAAGATAGGGCTGCGCCCGCTGGAACGCATGGGCGGCACCGCCGCAGCGATTGCAGCAGGCGACCTCAGCCGCCGCGTCGAACCGACCACTCAGCGGACCGAGATCGGCCGGCTGGGCCTGGCACTCAACGCGATGCTGAGCCAGATAGAGAGCGAGGTCGCCGAACGGACCCGGTCCGAGCAGCGGCTCAGGAACTTCCTTGCCGCCGCCTCGCACGAGCTGAGGACGCCCCTGACCTCGATCCGCGGCTACGCGGAGCTGCTGCGGCGGGGCGCCGATCGGAAGCCCGAGGACGCTGCCCTGGCCAGGCGCCGCATCGAGGACGAGTCGGTCCGCATGAGCGCCCTCGTCGACGACATGCTGCTCCTGGCCAGGCTCGACCAGGGGCGGCCGCTTGCGCGGGCTCCCGTGGACCTGGCGGCGATCGCCCGCGACGCCTGCCTCGACGCCGGGGCCGTCGCCCCCAACCGCGCCATCACGCTTGACGCGCCGGCTGAGGTCGTCGTCGCCGGAGATGAGATGCGCCTGCGGCAGGTGGTCGGCAACCTGATGAGGAATGCGCTGGTGCACACGCCGTCCGGGACGCCCATCGACGTCGCCGTGGCGCTTCACAACGGGTCGGCGATCCTGACAGTCGCCGATCACGGGCCAGGCCTCAAGCCGGACGACGCAACCAGGGTGTTCGACGCCTTCTATCGGGCCGACCCCGGTCGCAGCCGGGATCGGGGGGGCTCCGGTCTGGGGCTGTCCATCGTGGCAGCCGTGGTGGCTTCACACGGCGGGGACGTGAAGGCACAGGAGACCGATGGTGGCGGCGCGACATTCCGTGTCGAGCTCCCACTGGCATCCTCGTGACGCGAGCACTTCCAAGCAAACCCTCAGCCGTCACACAGGTCGGGCTGAGGTGGCGAAGCGATCGTAGTTGGCATGAGTTCCATCGCCGCCCGCGCCGCCCACGCGCTCTGCTACGTCTTGCTCTACTCGTTTGTGGGCGGCCTGACGTCGATGGCGGTTGCGAACGCCGTCTTGCTCGGATTGACCACGGTCACGAGAACGGCGGCGAACCCGTAGGCTCCATTGCTCTGATTCTTCACGTCTCCTGGGGGTGAAAATTCGTTGCGGAAACAGACTGTCATCGGCCTGGCTGCGGTCGCGCTCATCGTCGTGGTGGGCGCGGCGGGTGGCTACGCCTACTTCTTCTCGGGGCTGCGGACCGCGCCAAAGCCACTCGCGCTCTCGTCTCCCGCCGCCTCACCCTCAGCACTGGCCGCGTCAGCGGCTCCGGCGGGCGGTGGGCTCTCAGGACGCTGGAGTGTGAGCCAGGGGTCACAGGTCGGCTACCGCGTCAAGGAGCAGTTCGCTGGCCAACCGTCGACACACGAAGCGGTCGCTCGCACCTCGGGGGTCACGGGCGGATTCACCGTGCAGCAGGACTCCGGCGGCTGGGTGGCCAGTGCGATCAGCTTCACGGCGCAGCTCGGGGGCCTCCAGAGCGTCGACCAGGTCCTGGGCCGTGACGTCAGTCAGCGGGACTTCTTCGTCAGCCGCACCCTGTCCGTGCAGCAGTATCCGGACGCGACCTTCCAGGCCCAGTCGGTGACGGTGCCGGCCACATTAGAGAGCGGCGGCACCGTGGACGTGACAGTGCCTGGTCAGCTCACGATTCACGGCACCACACGCAACGCGGACGCGACCGTGCAGCTGCGCCTCACCGGCGGCCAGCTGCAGGCCGCGGGATCGACTGCACTCACCATGACCGACTTCGGGATCACGCCTCCCCAGGTCCCGTTCACGACGTCCGATTCGCACGTCACGATCGAGTTTCAGCTGGTGCTTGTCAAGGCGTCGTGACAAGGCGTGTCTCGATGCTGGCGTTCTTGCTGACCCTGGTGCTGGGGCTGGCAGGCTGCGCGCCGGCATCCCCGCCGGCCGGCTCGCAGGCGCGCTCTTCCACGCCGGCACCCGCCGCCGCCTCGACCCCGGGTGCATCGCCGAGCACGCAGGCACAAGGTGCTGCGGCGTCCTGCTCGGGCCGGCCTACCCCGGCCGAGACGGAGGGGCCGTACTTCAAGGCAGGATCGCCCGAGCGCACCTCGCTGGTCGCCCCCGGCATGCCAGGAACGCGGGTTGTGGTCAGCGGGCGGGTGCTGACCCTGGACTGCCGCTCAGTCGCCGGCGTCATCCTCGACTTCTGGCAGGCTGACGCGTCGGGTGCCTACGACAACGCCGGCTACCGCTTGCGCGGGCACCTGACCACCGACGGCGACGGCCGCTACTGGCTCCAGACGATCGTGCCTGGTGACTACCCGGGTCGCACTCAGCACATCCACGTCAAGGTCGAGGCACCGGGAAGGCCGGTCCTCACGACCCAGCTCTACTTCCCGGGCTCGGCGCGAAACCAGCAGGACCCACTGTTCCACCCGGAGCTCCTGATGGAGGTGGTGGATGCCGGGGACGGCAAAGCGGCCATCTTCGACTTCGTCTTGAACTTCCGCTGAGGCGGCGTGCAGGCCCGCAGACGCGGCCTGTCACAGCGCTCAGAAACCGCCCGCCCCGTCCGGAGTGCCCAGGCCGGTCGGGCCGTCCCACCCTGGAGCCGCGTTGCACAGGACGGTGCCGCAGCGGCCGTTGCCACCGGATGTTATGTCGAACAGCGACGAGCTGTGGGCGTACGGGATGGATGCCGAGTAGGTGGTAACCCCGCCCGCCAGCGCGAACACCGAGGCGATGATCGGTGATGCGACGCTCGTCCCTCCGAATACCAGCCACCCTCTGCTGCCGTGGAAGTTGAAGCTGTCGAAGACAGAAACGCCCGTGCTCGGGTCGGCCACAGCTGACACGTCGGCGGTAGCCCGCTCCGGGCAGACACCGGTGATGCTGGGATTGTTCGCCTGCCAGATCGGGGGTGGCTCGAAAGCGCTGCAGCCGCTCCCGGTGCCGCTCCAGACGGTCTCGGACCATCCACGCGGATCGGCAGGGTTGGTGGTCAGGCTGGTTCCACCCACGGCGGTCACATACCGCGAGGCCGCCGGGTACTGCACCCCGAACCCGGCGTCGCCTGAGCTTGCGGTTATCGCGATGCCTGGCCGGTTGAAGTGGCCGTCGAAGCTCGTCTCGCCGCTGAACTCGGCAGCGCCGTAGCTGTTGCTGATCACCGTCGCGCCCAGGGCGGCCGCCTCGTCGACCGCCGCCAGCAGGTCCGTGAGACTGGCGGTGTTGGCCTCGACCAGGATGATGTGACAGTTCCGGCAGACCGCCGAGACCATGTCCAGATCAAGCGAGATCTCCTGCGCCCAGCCTCCGTTGGGTCGTGGGAAGTTGGTGCTTCCATCCTGGGCAACCTTCCTGAAGCAGCCGTTGGCCGTCGTGCAGGCTGGGAGACCGAACTGGGATCGGTATACCGCGAGGTCACTCTCCGCCGCTGGATCGTCGAAGGCGTCCACGATCGCCACAGTCTGGCCGGCGCCGGCGCTGTTTAAGGGCAGCCTGTAAGCGTGCTGCAGGTCGTCCGGGTTGTATCCGGTTGGCACCGGACTGACGAAGGTGGGCTTACCTGCCGGCCTGGTCAGAATGGCGTGACAGCGCGCGTAGCCGGCGGCCACGCTGTCGCACGCACGGATTCGCTCCTGCGCGGCTCCAGCCGCCGGCGCGGGCTCGGGCCGAGCCTGGCTGCCGGACGCCGATGAAAAGGCACCGGCGGTGGCTACGCTGAGCGCCGGGCCTCGAGCGGGCGAAGAGCGTCGCTTGGTGTCCGACGGGCCGCCGGCGCCGCTGGTGCTCTGCGCGGTCCCCGCTGTCACATTGCTGAGCGCGGCCACGTGTGCCAGGCCTGACAGGGCTGAGCCCGGGTGCGCAGGTTGGGCCACCCCGACCAGGAATCCCCCGAGCCCGGCGGCAGTGAGCGCGATCGTCATTGCCGCAAAGAGCCGCCCTGTATTCCGTTTCACGCGTTCCTACCCCCGTCTCGAAGTCCGAGGCCCTCGACATGGCGTCTGCTGGCCGGCTGGCAGCGCCGGCGGTGTCACAGGAAGGAACGCGCAGCTTCGGGCGAGTACCCGATCGGGACGAGCGATGAGACAGTGGCGGCTGGCCGGCGCCGCCGCAGCTGACCTGTGTTGTGCGCCACAGATGGACGCTTTTCAGCTGTCGAGTTCAGATTTGCTTCGAGTGATCTAGCAGACGCAGCATTGCTTACTGGCATATCGGGGTAATGCGGGGAGCGCCTGGCCATCGTATGTACGGGTCGTCCCCTTTGGCTTGTGGGATTCGAGCAGGAGAAGATCAATGGGACAGAGACGCACGTCGCCGCCGGGTACCACCAGCCGCCGCTCGTTCCTACTTGCGGTAGGAGCCGGAGCCGTCGGCACGGGGCTCCTGACCGAAGCGGTACCGGCATTCGCCGACTCCGAAAGTCCCGGTCTTACACGAGGGGACGCCGCCATTCTGAGGTTTCTGGCTGCTGCCGAAATCCTCGAGACCGACGCGTGGCAGCAGTACAACGAACTCGGCGGGATCCAGGACGCCGAGGTTCCCGGGGGGACCGGGAGTGCAACGTACAGGGCCGCCCTCGAAGTGCTGGATTCGGACATGCCCCAGTACATCCACGACAACACCGAGGATGAGTTCACGCACTTCACGTTCATCAACGCGTATCTGGCATCGAAGGGCAAGGAAACCGTCAGTCTCGATCGGTTTCGCACGTTGCCAAGCAGTAATGCATCAGGCGCCCAGCAAATGGGTCGGCTTACAAATCTCATGCAGCTCACGGTTGACACAAGTTGGTGGACGCGGTACCGGAGTCGCACGCAAAACCCCGACTTCGGCGACACTTTCCCTCAGGCAGTCCCGGGTTTGAAACAGGGCAAGTTCCCGGGCATCCCACGCAGCGACGCCGACCTCAGCCCCCCGGACCACATCCAGGCCATCGCCAACACGGCTGGATTCCATTTCGCGTTCATCGAGCAGGGCGGTACCAGCCTTTACCCATCGCTGGCTCAGCGCGTCACTCACCCGGAAGTTCTGCGCATCCTGCTAAGCATCGGCCCCACCGAGACAATGCACTTTCAGACGTGGCAGGACAAGGCGGGCAACGCGCCCCCTCTGACGGACCCCACCAATGGGCTGGTGTTCCCCGACCTCAATTCCCCTCCGTTCGGCGGGGAGGACTTCGAGACCAGCCTGATCATGCCTGAGCCGACCATCTTCCTCGATCGAAAATTCCCCGTCTGCTCCATCATTCGCCCCACCCAGACATCCGGGGCCGCAATGGGTGCGGTCAACGCCCTGACGGCCAATGGACTGTTCCGCGGTCAATCCGCGGAGTTCTTCGGCGTCCTGCACGATCTGGCGGAGGCAGCCGATGCAGCCCGGCACGGGCGTTAGAAGGAGCGGCTGATCGGCGCCTCAGCGGCCGGCGCGACCCCGCAGGAGGAGAAAGCCTGTAACGACGGCGACCAGGAGGACTCCAACCGACCAGCCTAACGACGGTCCGAAGGGGTCCAGGGGCGACAGGTCGATGACAACGGAGAGGACCGCCACACCGGCCAGGGTGACCCAGCCGGCGACGGCCAGGATCCGCAAGGGGTTTCGCGCGGCGGCCGCGGTGGACAGAAGGCGATGGCCCAGTGATGGACCGGGGGCTACCGAGACCGGGTTCGTCGCCTCCCGTACGTGGCGCCGGCCGACCCGGACCCGCTGCGCGTAGCCCTGTCCGATGCGCTCGTAGGGCGAAGGAACGTAGTGGTGCAGGTGCGGAGCCGGCGGTGCCGACAGCGGCTGCCAGAACGACCGCCGGCAGCGCAGCCGGTATCCGACGAAGATCAGGACGCCCACGCTCAGCCAGCCCACATAGATGACCGTCGACCCCTGGATGTTCTGGAAGAACAGCTGGGTGAAGACGGCTCCGATCGCGAGGGCGCCTATCACCGACAACACGGGGATGCTGGACCTGCCGAAGGGGATGTTGAGCGGCATCTGGAAGGGCCGCCGCAGCTCCGGCTCAACGAAGCGCAGACGCATCACCGCCAGATGGGCTGTCGCGAAGGCGAACGTCGCCGCCAGCGCGTACACGGATGCCATGAGGTCGATCTGGGCCGGAAGGATGAGCAGAGCGGCCACGATCCCGAACACGATGATCGAGACGAACGGAGTTCGGAACCTGGGATGGAGCCGCGCGAACACCGACGGAAACAGCTTGTTCGCAGCCATCGAGTAGCTGAGCCGCGATATGCCGATGAGACCGGCGTTGGTGGCGATGACGAGGATCGTGAAGGCCAGGATGGCGACCCAGACGCCGGCCCAGAACGCCAGAGCCTCGGGACGGAAAAAGGTGACGATGCCGGCGACCGGATTGTCTTTCCACGTGGTTGCCAGGCTGGTCGTGAAGCCGCCGTGGCCGTCCGGATGGACGGGGAAGACGCTCATACCGATCGTGGGCAGGAAGGCTGAAACGAACAGCACGGCGGCGATGACGGCGAACGTGGCCCTGGGCACAGACCGGCCCGGGTTCTTGGCCTCCTCGGACATGTTCGAGATCGTCTCGATCCCGGTGTAGGTGACCATGGCGATCGAAACGCTGGCCAGGAAGTTGCCCCAGGTCGGCGCCACGCCCAGGTGGACGTTGTGCAGGACGGTGTTGAAGTTAAGCAGCAGCCAGACGCCGAGCACGACCAGCGCCACCTGCGTCATCAGGTCCAGCAGGGCCAGCACCAGGTTCACAAAGCTCGACTCCTGGATGCCGATCACGTTGACCAGCATCAGAAGCCCGGTCAGCCCGACGGCCGCAAGGGCGTGGTACTGGGGTTGTGTGAGTAGCTTCAGGAACGGCAGGTAGTAGCCAAAGATGCCAAGGTAGCCGATCGCGAAGTAGGCGGAGATCGATACCGTCGCCGTGTAGTTGAGCAGCTGGATCCAGCCCACAACAAAGCCGGCGCTTTCGTTGAAGGCTCGCCGCGCGAAGCTCGAGCTGCCGCCCGCGTAAGGAATTGCAGAGGTCCCTTCGGCGTAGTTGAGAGCCGTAGTGACGAAGATGCCGCCCGCCATGATCATGGCGAGCGGCGTCAACCCGAGCGCGTACCCGGCGGTGACACCCAGCGCGTAGTAGATGCTGGAACCGACGTTGCCGTAGCAGGCTGCGAACAGAGCGGACGGCCCCAGCATTCGGGGCAAGCGCACACGGCGACGTTCGACGACAACCCTGACGTCGCCGGGCAGTGCGCCTCGCTTCCCGAGCGCCTCTTCCGTCATCGCGCGCAACCGCTAGCCTACTCCGTCACTGCCGCCATCAGGGGACGTAAAGGGTGGGCAAAAAGGCGGGGCGGTACGATCGCACCATGCCGCGCCGGATCCGGCGTGCCGCGCTTCCATACGTCGCCGCCCTTATCGGCGTCGCGGCCATCACAGCCCTCATCGGGCTGGTCCGGCCGTGGCTCGATCTCCCGAACCTGGCGGCGGCCTACCTGCTGCTGGTGCTCTGGCTCGGCGGGCGGTACGGCTGGCCTCCCGCCATCACGGCCGCCCTGCTTGCCTTCCTGGCCTACGACTGGTTCCTAGTGCCTCCCTTCGGCACGCTCTGGATCAGCGCACCCCGCGAGCTGCTCAACCTGGTGGTCCTGATCGTGGCCGCTCTGGCCGGTGGCCGGCTCGCAGCCTCGCTCGCTGCCCGCGAGGCCGGGGCGGCCGCGGAGGCTCAGGAGTCCGGGATCCTGTACGAACTCGCCATCGCCGCGCTTCGTGAGCCGGTGGGGACGGCCGCCCTCTCGCTGCTGTGCCAGCGGGCCACGACCGCCGGCGGTGTTGAGGCCATGACCCTGGTGGCGGCGGACGGCGCCGAGGTGGAGGTGGTCGCAGGGGCACCGCTCGCCCAAGGAGAGCTCGACCAGGCCCGAGACGTGCTCACCAGGCAGCAAGACCGCGGCGCGCACCTGCGGGAAGGAACTCTGGAGATCACCGGGCCCGTCTCAGGTCCGGCCTGGACAGCTTTCGTGGTCCTCAGCGGCGGGGTTGCCGTGCTCAGGCCACCCGAGCAACGGCTGAGCGCCGAGCGCAGGCGCCTGCTGGCTGCCCTCCTCGGCCTGGCCGGCCTCCTGCTCGACCGCCGCCGCGCAGCCGCGGTGACGGAGCGGGCCAGAGCACTGGAGGCCTCCGACCGGCTGAAGGCCGCGGTCCTGTCCTCCGTCTCACACGAGCTGAAGAGCCCTCTGGCCTCGCTCCGGGCAGGGCTCACTACTCTCCTCATGCCCGAGGCCCGCCTCGTGTCCGACCAGAGAGAGCTGGTGGACGGGCTGGACCACCAGGCCGCTCGGCTCGACCGCCTCGTCGGTGACCTGCTGACCATGTCCCGGCTTGAGGCTGGCCTGCCGCCTGAGCGAGGGCCGCAGGACCTGGAGGAGCTGGTCGGCGCCGTGCTCTTCAGCCTGCAACCGGCCCTGTCCCCGTTCGAGGTCAGGTCCAACCTAGAGGCCGGGCTGCCTCCAGTCCTCGCCGACGAGCTCCAGGTCGAGCGAGTGCTGACGAACCTGCTGGAGAACGCAATCGAGTGGACGCCTCCGGGGGCCACGATTACGATCGGAGCGCGTGCCTGCGGTGCAGCCGTGGAGACCTGGGTGGAGAACGAAGGTCCGCCGATTCCGCCTGAGGACCTCCAGCAGATCTTCGACAAGTTCTGGACGAGACGCAAGGGCGGCTCCGGGCTGGGGCTGGCCATCTGCCGGCGCATCGTGGAAGCGCATGGCGGCACCATCCAGGCTGAGAGCACAGCGGCGGGAGCGCGCTTTCGCTTCCGGCTGCCGGCAGCCGATCAGCATGTCGAGGCGGGTACGTGAGCGGCCGCGTCCTGGTCGTCGACGACGAACCGGAGATCCGCCGCGCTCTGCGCACGGGCCTCGGCTATCACGACTTCGAGGTTCGGGCCGTGGAATCGGGCGAGGAGGCGCTGGAACAGGCGGCCGGCTGGCGGCCGGACGTGGTACTCCTGGACCTCGGGCTGCCGGTCATGGACGGGTTTGAGGTCCTGGCACGGCTTCGTTCGGGCGGCAGCCGCGCCGTGGTGATCGTCGTCAGCGTCATGCCGGACGAGCGCGACAAAGTCCGAGCCCTTGACCTGGGGGCGGACGACTACGTCGTCAAGCCGTTCGGCATGAACGAGCTGACCGCCAGGATCCGGGCCGTGCTGCGGCGCCAGGGGGCTGTCGTCGAGGGCGAGCCGGTGGTCCGAGCAGGTGACCTGGCGCTCGACCTGGGCCGGCGCCAGGTCAGTGTCGGCGACCGCCAGGTGCACCTCACGCCGACCGAGTACGAGGTGCTCCGCTACCTGGCGCTGCACGCGGGGAAGCCGGTCACGCACCGCACCCTTCTTCGTCAGGTTTGGGGTGAGCACGCCGTGGGAGACACGTACAACACGCGGTACGTCGTTGCCCAGATTCGGAAGAAGCTGGGCGACAACCCGGCTGAGCCCCGCT
Source organism: Candidatus Dormiibacterota bacterium (assembly GCA_035259145.1). Classification (GTDB taxonomy): domain Bacteria; phylum Chloroflexota; class Dormibacteria; order Dormibacterales; family Dormibacteraceae; genus CF-161. Next base: position 16,335 of record DATFWQ010000227.1, read on the forward strand.
ACATCGTCAGCGAGCCGGGAGTGGGCTACCGGCTGAACGCCTGATCGATGACCCGCGGTCGCGCCAGCGACCGGCGGGCGGCGGCGACCTGGCACCGGAGGTCTTCCAGCACGCGCCGCCGGAACGGGTCTTCGAGCCCGACCTCGAGCGCGGCGGCCACGTAGAGCTCGGCCCGCTCCAGCTGCTGGATCGCCGCATCGAGCCTGGCGAGCTCGTCTTCTCCGCGCGCCACATCTGGAGAGCGGAATCCACCCTCCACGACCGGAGCGTAGGCACGGTCATTGGCCGGCCCCCGCACACCGCGCTGGGACGGGCGCCCGCGGAGTCGCATGAAGCCGAGCCTAGGCGGCACGGTGTGAGGAATCCGTTGGTACAGGACGCCTGTGCGTATGGATCTCGAATGGGCGTGGGCTCAAGGACCGCCTTCCGCCAGCAGGCCGCCCGGAGGCCCGTAAGGGCCGGGTGCTGAGCTCTGCGGTCCACCTGTGTGATGCAGCCGAGCCGTCGGCGGATTGTTGGTGTCGATCACACAAGCGGCGCGGAAGCGGCTGCAGCTAACTTTGTGGGTGTGCAGGTGCAGACGTCACGAGGCCGCGACCTCCGTCTCGCCGTCCGGGAGCTGGAGTTCCTTCAGCGCCTCTCTCAGTCGGCGGCCGCGACCATGGACGCGGACGAGCTGCTCGAGCTCATCATCCGCGAGACCACCTCGGCGATCGGCACCGACGTGTGCTCGCTGTACCTCGCCAACCCCGGCGGTCGCGACCTCACGCTGACCGCCACCAACGGCCTCAACGAGAGGATGGTTGGCAAGGTCGTGATGACGCTCGGCGAGGGCGTCACCGGATGGGTGGCCGAAACCCGCCAGCCGATGAAGGTTTCCGACGTCTCCCTGGAGCCCCACTGGAAGTGGGTGCCGGGCCTCGATGAGCAGCGCTTCACGTCGATGCTCTCCGTCCCCATCGAATCCGGCCCACGGCTGGTGGGGGTGCTCAACGTCCAGTCCACCGAGCATCGCGAGTTCACGCAGGAGGACGTGGACTTCCTTCGCGCCATCGCCGGCCAGGTGGCCGGGATACTGGAGCGGAGCGAGATGCAGCGCCGTCAGGAGGCGCAGCTGGCCGAGATCCAGCGCTCGCACGCCATCCATGAGCGATTCACCCGGTTGTCGCTGGAGGGCGCCGGCATCCAGGCGATCCTCGACGCCGTGGGGACACTCGCCGGTGGTCCGGCAGCGCTCTACTCTCCGGACGGCTTCCGCATCCGGGGGATGGGGGAGACCGCCGAGCGCCTGCCCCCGCGCATCCATCTCCCGCCCGCGGTCCTCAGCATGGGTGCCCGGGAGGTGCGGGCGCGGGCGGGGAGACCCGCCCGGCCGTACGACCTGGTGCCGGTTCGCGCGGGCGCCGACCTCCTGGGGGTGCTGGCAGTCGCCGTTGGCATGGAGCAGGGCGAGGAGGATGGACGCCGGCGTGCCCTGGAGCACGGCTCGACGGTGCTCGCGGTAGAGCTCTCAAAGGAACGTGCGGCTGCCGAGGTCGAGCGGCGCCTGCGGGGTGACCTTGTCGAAGAGGTGCTGGCGGGGGGCCTCGACGCTGAGGAGGCCGAGCGCCTGGCGCGGCAGGCGGAGCGGTTGGGCCACCGGCTCCCGCACAGGGCGTGGACGCTGGTTCTGGAGCCGGACGACGAAAGCTCCGAGGCGGAGATGGCGAGCGCCGGCCGCCAGGACCGGCTGGACATCGTGCTCGGAGAGCTGGTCGGTCGCCAGGTGCCCGGGGCACTGACGGTCGTCCGCTCGGCCAGCGCGGTGGTGCTGGTGCCGGAAGAGGCCGCACCCGACCTTGCCGGGGCAGAGCGGCTGGCGTCGCTCCTGATGGCGGTGGCCGAGCCTGTGCTGCGTCCCGCGACCGCTTCTGTCGGCATCGGCAACCTCGCCCAGTCGGTCGGGGAGCTGGCACGGTCCCACGTCGAGGCCAGGCAGGCGCTGCGCCTGTCACGACGCGCTGGAGCGCGCGGGCGCGTCACCTCTTATCGGGCGCTTGGCGCGTTCAGGTTGCTGCTCGACGTCCAGTCGCCTGAGGCGCTCCGTGCCTTCGTGGTCGAGGTCCTGGGCCCGCTGCTCAAGTACGCCGAGTCGCGGGAGACGCCGCTGCTGGAGACGCTGGAGGCGCTGGCTGGAGCCCGCTGGGTGCGCCGAGCGGCGGCGCGCACGCTCGGCATCCACATCAACTCGATGAGCTACCGGATCGAGCGCATAGAGGCGCTCACCGGGCTGTCACTGGACGACCCCGAGACCAGGGTGGCCATCGCGATCGCAGTTCGGGCGCGGGCAATGCTGGGACTGTAGTGTTGCCACGGATTGAAGTTCTTTCTGTTCGGCAGCCTGCGCAGCCAGAAGCGGCGGGCGCGTGACGTAGACCTGGTCGTCGACCTCGGAGACGGGGAAACGGTGGACCAGGCGATGGTGGCCGTGGCCGCCATCGCGCCGCGTGTACGCAAGCCGATCGAGCTGTGGCTCTCGAGCAGTGAGTCGGAGCCCAACATGGCCGGCAACTACGATCACGCGAGCGGCCGCTGGGCATTCTGGCGCCGTCCCGGCCTGCCCGGTTTCTTCCGGGGGCTGGAGCCTGTGACGCTCGATGGCGTGGTGCGGCTGGCGCTGGCGGTGGGGCCGTACGGGCCCATCCGCCGAGGTGGCAGCCCGGAGGCTGCCGGGCCGGCGTGCACGGTCAGCCGGTCGGTTGACGGTTGGGAGTTCGAGCTGGATGGCGAGAAGTCCGGCCCCTTCGTGGGGCCGCTGGAGGCTGCCGCCGCCGCCGAGGCGGCGGCCAAGGCCAGGGGAGACCTGACCCCGCCGCAGGTGCTCTGGTTCCGCCTGGCATAGCCAGGGGCGACCGCGCCAGCCCTCTTGACAGGCCGCACGGCCGTTCTACCTATCCGCGCGCCGCGAGAGGTCCTACTGCCGGCACTCCGCCCTCGTTGAGGGCTGCGCGCACCTGGGCAATTATTTGGTGGGGGTGGCTGTAGACGTCGGCGGCGGTGAAACGGAGGAGCCGGCATCCGGCATTCAGCAAGCGGTTCTGCCGGCGATTGTCCTCAACCAGGCTATCGCGATGGGTGCCGCCATCGAACTCAAGGCCGATCCGATGGGCTCGGTAGTACAGGTCGGGCCGGCCGATGAAGCGGCCCCGGGCGTCGTAAAGCGGGACCTGTACCTCGGGACCTGGGAGCCCCGCCAGGACCAGGAGCATGCGTAGCCGTGACTCCATGGGCGACTCGGCCGCAGGGTCGGCCAGCTCGGTAGCCCGTCGAGCCTGAGCGATCCCCCGGCACGGGGCGTTTGCTGCCACGTAGCGGCGAAGATCCCCCAGGGCGACGAGTCTCTGATGCAGCGCCAAATCGACGGCTACAACCGCCTCAATGAGAGGCAGCCGGCGGCTCAGGTCGAACACGGTGCGGAGCGGGGACGTGACGGGGAGGCCCTTGAGGACTATCACGTCCGCCTCCGCGAGGGTGCATCGGCGTATGCATACGCCTGCCCGGGCCGACACGCGACACGTGTGAGGTACCGTGACTTCGACCGGATCACACGGTGGAAGATCGAGGCGGTGGAGCCACGCGGCGGTCCGGTCGGAGAATGCAGCGCCCGCCGGGAGGCGGCGGCCGACCGCAGCGAGGACGACCGCAGGGGCCTCCGCCACCCCTGCCCAGGCATAGAGGCCGGGGGAGATGCGCCGCCAGCTCCTACCGCGCAGCTGCTTTCGCGTCAGCCCGTTTTGCAGGGCCTCGGCCACTGTGAATGGACTGTGCTTGAGCTCGGGTGGGACGACGGGGTGCCTCGACATCAGGAAGACCATGCAGAAGCCCTCGCCGAGTGTCCACCCCGCCCGTTAAGAAGCTGCCAACAGGGCCAAGTGCCGGCAGTGCGACCAATCCAGCTCCGTGGATAGGTCCAACCGCCGGCACTCGGCCCTCGTGGGCCGCTACTCGGGGACGTTGCCCGAGCGGCTGCCCATCTCGTAGGGGCTCGATATACCTGCGTAGTTGACGGTCATGCTCATGCCGAAGGAGGCGTGGAGCAGGACGTGGCAGTGCAGCATCCAGATGCCGGGATTGTCAGCG
>DATFWQ010000228.1:0-6067 GCA_035259145.1 Candidatus Dormiibacterota bacterium
GAAGCCGCTGGGGTCCCCCTCCACTTCCTCCGTCACATGGCTGCCGCCGTCGGCGCGAGTATCGACGATGCGCGTCACCTTGATCGGAAAGGACGAGCCCTCACGCGACTCGATCGTCACGAGGCGGCCGGGGTGGTGCTCAGTGACCTCAAAGCTGGTGTGGATCTGGCGGCCGAGAAAGTCCGAGGTCTGCTCGTACCTCGAGCCGACCGCCACCGGCGCCGGGGTCGTCCAGCGGCACGAGCGCATGTTGGGGATCCATTTCGGGTTGTTTTCCGCGTCCTCGAGGTAGTCGAAGACCTCCGGTGGGGGCCGGTCGATGTCGACCTTCACAGTGACGCTGATCATCCGCGCTCCCCCTCCTGCAGAATCCTGGCTCGCTCCCGTGGATCCCCCGCCGGGTACATATGAGGCGCGGCCCCCGCCATGACCGCGACGAGCCTGCCCAGGAACGCCGACCAGCCCTCGTCGTGGAGAAGCCGGATCTCACCGGGGAGGCGGTCGTGGGTCAGACGCAGCCGGGTGCCGCCGCCCGACGGCGCCAGCTCCACCCGCACCCGGGAGCTTCCAGGCGGCAGGTTGAAGAACGGGTCGGTCCAGCCCCAGCTCACCTCGAGGGCGCGTGGCGGGTCGAGCTCCACGTACTCGCCCTCGCAGTACTGGCCCTGCTCGATCTCGAACCGGAAGCGGCCGCCTGGGCGCGGCTCGAGCTCGGCTGCGCGGCCGATCCAGCGGACCAGCCGCGATGGATCGACGAACATCTGGAAGACCTCCTCGGGCGGTGCGGCCAGCTCGACCTCATGCACCACCAGCTCTCCCTCGATCACCGGCTCCTCCCCGACTTCGCCAGGCTGTCGGCCAGCAGTCCGAGCCGTGTAGCCCAGAACTCGTCAAGGAACGCCCGAAGGCGGGCGAGGTTCTCCATCCTGACGCGGTAAAGGCGGCGGTTGCCGTCGACTCGCACCTGGACGAGAGCTGCCTCACGGAGCGCGCGAAGATGCTGCGACGTCGCAGCCCGTGTGAGACCGCAGGCGGCGGCGAGTGCGCCCGAGCTGATCTCGCCCCCGGCCACCACCTCGAGCACTCGTCGTTGTCCCGGGTTGGCGATCACGCGCAGGGCCGCCTCCGCGTCCAGGTCGCGCGCCTCGGAGCCTCGCGTCACAACTGAGCCCCGTCGCGGATCGGGAACAGGGCCGGCGCGCTGATCATGCGGCGATCATATTGCTATTTGCCTGAAATTGCAAATACGTGCTCGCGGCCGGCCCGCGTTTGCCGGGGGTCAGGCCGGTGCCGCCTGCTGGGGGTTGACGATGGGCTCTGAGCACGAGGACGGCGGGCCCTCGCGAGCCTCTCGACCGCCTCGTTGAGCTCGCGCACCCGATACTGGTATAGCGATTGCATGAATCCGGTCAACGTCGTCCTCCACGTCGGCGGTCTCAGATTCGGCTCTGAGAAAGCGGTCGTGGAGAGCGCTCTTGGCCGGCGGCCAGGCGTTCTGGCCGTCTACGCGAATCCCTCGGCGCAAACGGCGAGCGTCACGTTCGACCCCGAGAAGACAAGCGTCGCGACCCTTCGGCGCTGGGTCGAGGACTGCGGATACCACTGCGCCGGGCAGTCGGTTCCGGACCACATGTGCGACGCTGCCGCAGAACCGGCCGGCCCCACCGCTCACGTCCACCGCGAAGCGGGCGAGGTGATGGGCCACGGCGGCCACGCCGCCACGTCGATGGACGCAATGGTCCGCGACATGCGCAACCGGTTCCTCGTGGCGGCTCTTCTTTCGATCCCGATCCTGCTCTGGTCCGCCATCGGACGCCAGGTCCTCCACTTCACGGTCCCGGCGCCGTTCGGGCTTCGAGACGACGTCTTTCAGCTCATCTTGAGCGTGCCGGTCATCGGCTACTCGGCCTGGATTTTCTTCGACGGCGCGATGCGAGCGTTACGAGCTCGGACGCTCGACATGATGGTCCTCGTGGCGGTCGCCATCGCGGCCGGCTGGCTCTACTCGCTCAGCGTCACCCTGCGCGGCGGCGGGGACGTCTTCTACGAGGCTTCGTCTGTGCTGGCCGCCTTCGTCCTGCTCGGCCACTGGTTGGAGATGCGAGCTAGAGGCGGGGCCAACGACGCCATCCGCACGCTGCTGAACCTGGCCCCACCCCGGGCGGTGGTCTTGAGGGATGGCGAACAGGTCGAGGTGCCCACCGCCGCCGTCGGGGTCGGCGACCTCCTCCTGATCAAGCCGGGCGCCAAGGTTCCGGTCGATGCCGTCGTCGAGGACGGCGCAAGCGAGCTGGATGAGTCGGTGGTCAGCGGCGAGAGCATGCCGGTCTCCAAGGCGCCGGGAGCGCCGCTGATCGGAGGTTCGATCAACAAGAACGGCACACTGAAAGCAAGGGCGACCCGGGTCGGCGCCGATACCGCCCTGGCCCAGATCGTCAAGCTGGTCCAGGAAGCACAGAACTCAAAGGCGCCCGGGCAGCAACTCGCCGATCGTGCAGCGTTCTGGCTGGTCCTGGTGGCGCTGATCGGCGGCGGCCTCACGGTGGCCGCCTGGCTGCTGGCCGGAAGCAGCTTCAGCGTCGCGATCCTGTTCGCCATCACGGTGGTTGTCATCACGTGCCCGGATGCACTGGGCCTCGCCACCCCGACCGCGATCATGGTCGGGAGCGACCTCGGCGCCAAACGCGGGATTCTCTTCAAGAACGCGGCGGCCATCGAGTCTGCTGCTCGAATCCAGGTGGTGGTCATGGACAAGACCGGGACCCTGACCAAGGGCGAACCTGAGGTGGCCGAGCTCGAGGCTGAAGGCGTGTCGGAGCAAGAGCTCCTGGCGCTGGCCGCGGCCGTCGAGAGGAACTCCGAGCATCCGCTGGCGGTAGCGATAGTCGCTCGCGCTGAGGAGGCCGGAGCGCGCCGGTTGCGTGCATCGGGCTTTGAGAGCGTCCCCGGACATGGCGCGATCGCGTCCGTCGACGGCCGCCGGGTGGCGGTCGGCAGCGCCAGGCTCATGGATCGCGAGCGCATCAGCCAGGACGGCCTGGCAGCCAGGCGCGAAGGCATGGCCGCCGAGGGACGGACCGTCGTCGTTGTGGCTGTGGACGGCCGCGCGGCGGGTCTGATCGGCATCAGTGACGTCCCCCGGCCGACGGCAAAGACGGCGGTAGCCGCCCTGGGGGATCTGGGCATCGAGGTGGTGATGTTGACGGGAGACAACCGCGCCACTGCAGAGAGGATCGGCCGAGTGCTGGGGATACGCGAGGTGATCGCCGAAGTGCTGCCACGCGACAAGGCGAGCAAGATCCGAGAGCTTCAGCAATCAGGCAGAAAGGTCGCCATGGTCGGCGACGGCGTCAACGACGCGCCTGCGCTGGCACAGGCCGACCTGGGCATTGCCATCGGCGCCGGGACGGACGTGGCGATAGACACCGCGGACGTGGTGCTGATGCGGTCTGATCCGCTGGATGTGGCGACCGCGGTGACGATAGGCCGTGGAACGCTTCGCAAGATGCGGCAGAACCTCGGCTGGGCGGTCGGCTACAACGCCGTCGCCCTGCCCATCGCCGCCGGCGTGTTCGAGCCCGCCTTCGGATTGGTGCTGCGGCCTGAGATCGCCGCTCTCAGCATGTCGGGCTCGAGTCTTCTGGTGGCGGTCAACGCGCTCCTCCTCAAGCGTTTGCGCCTGCCCGGACCCCGGTAGCTGAGGCGTCTGCTCGCCGGCGGATGCACGTATCAACCGCGGCCAACCGGGTCATCCGCCGGCCGATCTCCGCCTGGGACCCGGTGGCTCGTGACCGGCTGCTGTCACCTGGCCAGGTAGAGCTTGCCGCCGTCGAGTTCGACGGCGTGCGTCCTCGCGGGCGTGGGTGCCCTGCCGATCGTCAGCAGACCGCGCAAGGGGCGGGGGAGCCGCACGCCTCCCAGGCTCGGCGCCCAGTCCAGCACCGCGCCGGTGCACATGTCGAACCGGGAGCCGTGAACCGGACAAACGACGGCTCCAGCCTCCAACCTGCCGCGCCCGAGGTTGCCGCCCATGTGTGGACACTTGTAGTCCACCGCGCAGTAGCGGCCGCCGACGCGCGCCACCACGACCGCCGTGTCACTGGTCTTGAACGTCTTCAGGCCGCCCTCCGGCACATCGGACGCTTCGCCTAACTCGACGCGTTCGGTCATCGTTGAGATTATGAGCGACCTGCCCGGCGCGGCCGCCGTCGACGCATGCTCGTAGGCTTTCCCGGCAGGAGGGACACCGCATGCACTTGAGCCAGTGGCTCGTGCTCCGGCGACACCCGGAGTTCTTCAAGCTCTGGTCCGGGCAGGCGATCTCGTCCTTCGGTTCGGCCATCACAACGGTCGCCCTGCCGCTCGCGGCGGTCGTCGTCCTTCACGCCTCGCCGGTTCAGATGGGGGTTCTGCTGGCGTTGACGACCCTGCCCCACCTGCTGTTCGGCCTGGTGGCAGGCGTGGGGGTGGACCGGCTGCCACGAAAGTCCATCCTCGTCGGGACTGACTTGGGCCGCTGTCTCCTGCTCGCGACCATCCCCATCCTCGGCGTCCTGGGCGAGCTTCGAATCGAGCACCTGTACGCCGTCGCCTTCCTGACCGGCACCATGACGCTGCTCTTCGAGACGGCGTCGATGTCGCTGCTGCCGGCCCTCGTGGGCCGCGACAACCTGATCCACGCCAACGGCGCGATGATCTTGAACACCTCGGTCACGAGCACGGCCGGACCGGCGCTGGCAGGCGGACTGGTGCAGGTGCTCACGGCCCCGGTGGCCATTGCGTTCGATGCTGTCTCGTTCTTGCTTTCGGCGGCGTGCTCTCTTCTCATTGAAGTGCAACCGGCGTCGCGGTCCGCCACCGGGCGAGGCCGCGTCAGGCTGTGGGCTGAGATCGTGGAAGGACTGCGAGTTGTGTTCGCCGACCGGGTCCTCTCTCCCATCGCCGTCTCGGCCGCGATTGGGGCCATGGCCGGCGCCATTCAGGGCGCTCTGGTCGTCCTCTACCTCGCGCGCGACCTTCATCTGTCGCCAGCGTTCGTCGGGCTGGCCGTCGCGGCGAGCGGAGTGGGTTCGGTCGTCGGGGCGCTCCTCGCGCCGCCGTACAGCGTGCGGCTCGGGCCAGGACCTGCCTACATCACGGGCCAGATGCTCGCCTCACTGGCCGGACTGTTTCTGGCCGCGGCGCGAGGGCCACTGACCGTCGTGATGCTATTCGTGGTCGTGGGGCGACTGGTGGCTGGCCTGGGGCCGCCGCTCTACGCCGTACCTCAGCGGACCCTCCGCCAGGCTCTGGTCCCCGACCAGCTCCTGGGTCGGGCCAACGCCACCTGGCGCTTTATGGTGTTCGGCGCCCAGCCTCTGGGCTCGCTGCTGGGTGGGGTCCTGGGGGCAACGGTCGGGCTGCGCGCGGCCCTGGTCCTGGGCAGCGTGGGCATCTTGTTCGCCGTGGCGTGGGCGACCCGGTCGCCTCTGCGGTCACTGCGGCAGATCCCAGCTTGAGATCTCGCCCTGGCAGCTATCGCCGGAGCTCCTCCGTCAGGCGGCGCAGCTGGCCGCCCGGGTCGTCCTGCACGACCCCACCGTGATAGCACACGATCGCCTGCACGTCGAGCTCGGCCAGCTTCTGCACGGAGCGCGCGGCGGTTGCCATGTCTGACGTGGCGTTCTGGTCGGGACCCTGCAATCGTCCCTCGCTGGCGGTCAGGGCATCGCCAGCGATCACCGTCCCTCTGCGTTCCAGGTAAAGGCAGATGTGGCCGGCCGTGTGTCCAGGGGTGAAGACGACACGCACGCCGCCTGCCAGGTCGAGCCGGTCTACATCGTGGAGCAAGTGGTCCACGGGTGTCGGCTGAAGACGCTCGAACACCGCTCGCAGCTCCGGCCGCGCCTCAAGCACCTCCGGCCTCGCAAACCGCGGCCGCTCGGTCCCATCGATGAACGGCACCTCGATCTCGTGCGCCAGCACCCGCGCGCCGCTGGCCTGCACCAGATCATGCAACGAGCCGACGTGGTCGATGTCCTGGTGCGTGAGGACGATGCGCCTCAGGTCGGACACCTGGACGCCGGCC
>DATFWQ010000229.1:0-14734 GCA_035259145.1 Candidatus Dormiibacterota bacterium
GCCGCCCGGCCATCCGAGCCCTTCGCTCCGCGTCGTCGATCAGTCGCATGCTGTTCCTGTCCCTCCTGCTCCCCGGTCCGGGTCACACTCCCGAATTCATACCAAAGGGCACCGAGTGGCCCGGCGCGGTCACCGCCGCCAACGTCCACGACTCGGTGGCCGCGCCGGAGCTGGTGGACCGCGTCATGGACGAACCGGGTCGGGAGTGGAAGCCGACCGGGTCGACTCTGAGTTCGATGAACAGGGAGAACAGGTCTCGGGGACGTGGGGGTCCGCATTCGCGGCTGGGTCACGCGCTGAAGCAGGTTTCCACAGGTTCTGTCCGTAACCCGGCGGCAGCCAGGGCGTGTTGAAGGGGGATGCGGTTGCCAGCATCTGGGCTCGCGAGCGAGCCCGGATCGATGGCGCGGAAGATGGTGCGCTTCTGGTTCTTGCCCGGCTTCATCACCTCGTGCCGCTCGCCTCTGGCGATCCAGGTCGAACGCAGCCAGGGCAGCAGGTTGAGGTGAGACTCATCCTCGGCCAGGATCACCGCGCCTTCGGGCAGGGCGGCGATTTCCGGTGCGGCGCCGCCAGAACCGCAGCTTCGTCGGGGTCGCCCTCGGCGACCAGCCTGGGACGGCGCCGGCTGGCCTGCTCCCGCGCTCGCCGCGCCAGGGTCGCCAGGGGTTTGGCTTGGCGAAGACGTGGGCGGGACGCAAGAATGGACATGGCCGCGTTGGACGTTGTGGAAGAGTCCAGCGAGGCTACTTTTCTTCGCCGCCTTCATGCCGCCGCCGATTGGCAGACGATGCAGCCGTGAGATCGTTCCGCTTCGCGTGCCGCGCCACTGGTGGGCAAGCTCGTAACGCCAAGGAGTGGTGCGAACTGGCCCTCCGCGCCGAGGCTCTCGGCTACGACACGTTCGGAGTGTCGGACCACTTCGCGATCGCATACGCGCCGCTCTTGATCCTGCAACTCGTGGCCACCTGCACATCGAGGCTGCGCCTGGCCACGCTGCTGCTGAACAACGACTTCCGGCACCCCGCCGTGCTCGCCAAGGAGGCCGCGACGCTCGACTTCCTGAGCGGCGGGCGGCTGGAACTGGGGATCGGCGCGGGCTGGCTGCCGCTGGACTACCAGCGGTCCGGCATCCCGTACGACGCGGGCCGGATCCGCGTCGAACGGCTGCGCGAATCGCTCCAGGTTCTGAAGCTGCTCTTCGGGGACGAGCCAGCCACGATCGCCGGCCGACACTGGACTGTGACGGGGCTGACCGGCGTCCCGGCGCCCATGCAGCGACCCCATCCGCCGCTCATGGTCGGCGGAACGGGTCCGCGCTTGCTGCGCATGGCTGCGCAAGAGGCGGACATCGTCGGCTTCGACTCAGGGCCGGCCACCATGGACCCGTCGACGTGGTCCTTGTCGGCCCTGTCCGAGAAGGCACGGCTAGTGCGCGAGGCGGCGCAGTCGCCCGACGTGGAGCTGCACCTGAACCCGGACGTGTGGGCGGTCGGTGCCAACCGCCGCCAGGCGGTGGACGCCGCTGCCAGGGTCGCCGGCGTCGACGCCAACCGGCTGGACCGCTCGGTGTTCGTGCTGGCAGGGACCGTGCAGCAAGTGGTCGAGCACCTGGAGGCGGTACGCGAGGCCACGGGGATCTCGTACGTATCGATTCGGTCGGACCGGGTCGATGAGTTTGCGCCGGTCGTCGCAACCCTCCGCGGTCGATGACCGCCGCGGCGCCTGGCTGCGACCGGACGCAGAGGAGCCAGCCTGGCGGTCGGCGAGTTTCGAACAGAACTTCTGCCCACCTGCTCAGGGAGCAGAGACGACCAGCAGGCCCTGGGCATGAGCCGGCTGAGGGCGCTCAAGACAGACGGTGCGTCGGCTGCCAGCGGGTGCGACGAACCTGACGCTGGAGGACACGGAGCTGGTGCCTAAGAGCGAGAACCTCGGCTCGAAGCCTGGATCTCAGACCGGCTGTGGGGCGTTGAGGAGGAAGCGGACCACAGCGTGGAGGAGGGCTAAGGAAGGAGGACTCTACGCAAGGCGGGTCACGGAGCCGCTGATCGAGTTGACGCAGCGGGTATACAGGAACACTTGCCCATGGCAGGCTGGGTCATGCCGGTCGTCTGAGGTAGTAACGGTCAAAATGGTTCGTCAATCGATCAAGGTCGAGTGCTGACCCGACATATTCGAGATGACCGTCGGGCCGAATCAACATGACGGTCGACGGCTTAGTCACACCATAGAGGTGGCGCAGCTTTCGCTCGGGCCAGGCCACAAGCTGGAGGCGTGGCCCGATTGCATACTGAGCAGCTAACTCGTCAAGTCCCTGGCGGACGGCGGGCAGGTTTTCATCTGGCTCCGATCCCTCGAACAGCAGAAAGCAATGTTCGGGGCCTGCGAACACATCAAAGGTGCTTGTCGTCTCTCCGCCCGAGTGTTCGAATGTGCCATATGGGGCTCGGTCGCCTGGAGCCAGGCCCATCCCTAGCCTGAGATCGCCACCTACGGTTGAGCTTCGCCTATACGTTATCCAGGTTTGCGAGAACAGCTTGAAGACGAGACCCTGAAACCAATGGCTGTACATAAGTGGCCCAACCAGCCGAGTCGCAAGATGGTCCCTTACCCACGTGCCGGTACTTCCTTTGGTGGCTTCGAGAGCGAACCCGCGATCCACGTTGCGAAGAATGGCTTGTGCGATGGGGTACCGTTCTTCCTCGTAGGAGTCGAGGAGCCGTTCATGAGCCAAACCCCTGGCCACCAAGGACATTTTCCAGCCGAGGTTGAAGGCGTCTCCGATCCCTAGATTCATGCCTTGGCCGCCGGCCGGGCTGTGAATATGAGCTGCGTCGCCCACCAGAAAGACGTTTCCGATCCGAAAGCGCTCAGCAATCCGACTGTGGATGCGATACAGCGCCGTCCATTCAGCCCGCTTCAGTGCTGCCTTGACGAAGAAATAGTCGTCGAACCAACATTGCAAACTGTCAAGGCCCACGGTGGCGTAAGCCTCGTGAGATATTGCAGTCGTTTTGTCATGCATGGCCAGTTCAGGCGGTACCGCTCCAAATAGTCGGCACAGGCCATCGCCTAGATAGGCCATGCCAACGAATCCGCCACGCGTAAGGTTCAGCCGCAGCGCACCCCATGGCAAGGTCGACCCGCTTGGTAGGGAAATATCTACATCAGCCAGGAGTCCGGTCAATTCGTAGGTCTTTCCAATGAAACGATTACCCTGGGTGTGCCGGACTACGCTCGTTGCTCCGTCGGCTCCGACTACCCACCTGGCTCCGATCGTTTCAATGGATCCACCAGGTCGCCGGACGGTTGCTGCGACGATCGAGTTGTGATCCGCTAAAGCGATCAGCTCGGTCTCCCATTCCACGTTCCGGTCGCCCAGGCCGTCCACCAGCAACTCTTCGGTTCGATGCTGGCCGAGGAGTAGTGCGTACGGAAACGGGGTCCGGCTCTGATAACGGTTTGGAACAAGGGCGAACTCAGCAGACGGACGCCCGAGTGAGTAGACCTCGACGCGGTTCGTCTTGATGCCCTGGTGCACAACAGGGTCAGCGATGTTGAGCTTGTCGAGGAGTTCAAGGCTCCGGACATGGATTATGGCCGCGCGAGACTCCCTGACCGGCCCTGTCTTCTTGTCGATTATTCTGAATTCGACCCCTGCGGCGGCCAGGATATTTGCCAGGACGAGACCACTTGGACCCGCCCCGACAATGAGCACAGTCGGCTGCAAAGCGATTAAAGCCTCGCGTGCTCCGGCAGGTGACTGGGCCAAACAGAGAGCCGCAACTGCTGGTCACGCCAGGCGAAGACAGTGAAGTGCGTCACGGCGAGCTTCATACTGCCCGGCCCTGATACCCTTGGCGATCGCCAGGCCAGGCTGACAATCACGATCGATCTGAGGCCAGGAGTGGCAGCAGAACCTTATCGACGATTCTGACAACCACCTGACGGGAAATCGCGGAGTCCCCTGTTTCGAGGAATCGTTGCACGAGGAGAGCAGGCCCGACCTCGGCAGTCTCAGGTATAAGCGCGTCCTCCCGCACCTCCCCCCGCCGGCAGGCTTCAGCGATGATGCCGGTCAGTGCTTTCCGGCGAGGTTCGATGATCCTCTCTCGAATCGCGCTACGGAGCCGAGAATCGCCGGCCGCTTCGGCGAACAGAACGCGCATTGCAATGCCAACCGGGCCCATCAGACCAGCCGCCACGTCACCAAGGAAGCTCAACAGGTCTTCGCGCAATGAGCCAGTTCCCGGCGCTTCCTGGGGATTCGGCAGGTTCTCGAGGATGCTCTCGATCACCAGGTCGGTCTTGGTTGGCCAGCGCCGGTAGAGAGCCGACTTACCGGTTTTGGCGCGGTGGGCCACTCCTTCGAAGGTGAGGCCGCCGAAGCCAACCGTCGCAAGCTCCTCCAGGACGGCCCGACTGATCGCCAGTTCGAGCCGAGCGCCTCGGCGCCGCTTCGGTCGATCGCCGAGGCTCGCCGGCGGGTGAGCCTGGAGGGTTCCTGACGAACTTCCGTCCATCGCAGTCGCACAGTATAGAGGACGCTTGCGTCCACAATGAAGTCATGATATTACTTAGTGAACGGTATCGTCCACTAACCTGGACGTGATCGTCGTGAAGCAAGATGTTTGCACCGCACCCTCGATTGCGGAGAAGCTTGACGTTCAGGACCTCGAGCTGCCTTGTCTTGCCGCCGCGCCGTCGGCCGGGTGCCGATGGCGGACGGCAGCGCCGAGCGCGGCGCCGAGGACCGGCCATGGCACCCACAGCACGAGGTGCAGCCCGATGAAGAACGGCGAGAGAGCATCGCCTACAGCACCTCCGGGGCCGAGATGGCCGGTTGAAGGCCTGTCGCCGTCGAAGACGTAGACCCCGTAGTGCTCGGCCCAGGTGACCGCCTCAACCGCCATCACCGCGAACACCCCGACGAGTGCGACGAACAAGGCGACGACGCCGGCCTCAAGGCCCGACCGGAACGACCGTCGCGTCGCCGCGCCGAGGAGGGCCGCGGCGAACAGGAGGAGCACCGGAGCAAACATCGTGTAGATCCCGATCCCGATGGGCTTGTCGACCGCCAGCAGAAGCCGGGAGACTGCGAGTGTCCCGGCCGCCGCGAGCAGGCCCGTCGTCCCGGCGATCGCCAGTGGGCGGGCATGGCCGATGCGGAGGGCCGCAAAGGCGGCACTGCGGGCGAAGGCCCGGCGGGCCGATGGGTCGTCGATGCTCAGGAGCTCGGCCCGCATCGCCGTTCCCCACTCCTGCCTCGCGGGAGGGAGGCCAGCCGTCGCCAGTCCGAGCAGTCGTTCGGCACCGAGGCGTCCCCGGGTCGCAGCCTTGAGGCGCCGGATGAGCAGGACAGTGCCTGCGGCGAGCGGTGCGCCGATGAACAGGGTGAAGTCGACGACCTTCGAGACGACCTGCGCCGCGGTCGCAGCGCTCTGCGGGGCCGCGACAGCAATCCACGCGAACACCGCCGCCAAGGCGGCCAGCATGGCAGCGCCAAGGAGCCATCCGCAGCGCCGCGACGTCACACTACTGCCCTCGCCAAGAATGCGGCTCGGCCGCGGTCGGTCCGTTGCAGCTCCTTTGCAAGCTTCGCGCCGTCGAGGGAGAGCCTGTAGAGGTGTCGCGCCGGGCGGCCCCGCACCACGTCCGGCTGCTCCCAGGAGGTCTCGAGGTGGCCGCGCTCGGCCAGCCGCATCAGGATCGGGTATACGGTGCCAGCCTTGAGTCCGAGCCGACGGCACAGGTCGTAGCCGTGGCTCCACCGCGACGCCTGATCGGCAAGAGCGAGGAGCACCGCCACCGTCTGGGGGGAGAGCCTTCTCGGATGCCTCATCGTAGTAATTCTATCTAGATAGAGATTTTGGGAGAGGATCACTTTCACCTGCGTTCGGCCTGCTTAGAGAGCCTCGATCGCCTCAACTTTGTGGGTTCGAGGGCGGGTGGCGTTAGCCCCCGCTCAAGTCAACTCGCGTCAGAATTGGCATCAGCAGATCGACCGTGGCCGCAGGACGACGATGTTCGAGTCGGGTGTCGAGAACGGGTCGGCGGCTCCGTCCCCTCGGTAACGGCCCACACGTTCGCAAGGAGACGACGACCCATGCAAGCCACGAAGTCGAACACGCTGAGGGTGCCGGGCGCGACCCTGTACTACGAGGTCCGCGGCTCCGGCCCCGTGCTGCTGCTGATCTGCGGCGGCGTCTACGACGCCGCCGGCTATGCAGCCCTCGCCGAGCGCCTCGCCGACCGGTACACGGTGGTGACGTACGACCGGCGGGGGAACTCGCGCAGCCCGCTGGACGGGCCGCCCTCGCCGCAGCGCATCGAGGTCCACGGCGACGACGCCCACCGCGTGCTGGCGGCCGTCGGCGTCACGACCGGCGAGCCGGCGCACGTCTTCGGCAACAGCTCCGGCGCGATGATCGGGCTTGAGCTGGCCGCCCGCCATCCCGAGCAGGGGCGCACGCTGGTCGCACACGAGCCGCCGCTGTTCGAGCTGCTGCCGGACCGCGACTACTGGCGCGCCGCCATCCGGAACGTGGAAGACACGTTCAGCAGGGAGGGGGCCGGGGCGGCAATGCAGGCCCTGGGCGCGGCGTTCGCCTCGAGCGGCGACGCGACGCCCGACACAGAGGGACGGATGCCGGGAGGCCAGGAGGCGCCACAGGGGGAGCCTGACCCCGAGACGATGGCCATGATGGCCCGCCTCCAGAGGAACATGGAGTTCTTCATCGGCTACGAGGTGCCGCCGTTCAATACGTACGTCCCCGACTTCGCCGCGCTGCAGGCATCCAATGTGTGCATCGTGCCGGCCGTCGGCGAGGCGTCCGAGGGTGAGCCGCCGTACCGCGCGGCCCTCGGGGTCGCCGAACGGCTGGGAACGCGGGCCGCGGTGTTCCCCGGCGACCACGGCGGCTTCGGCAACCAGGCGGAGGCCTTCGCCGTCAAGCTCCACGAGGTGCTCTCGAGATGAAGTATTTACTGATGATCTACGACAACCCCGAGACGCGCGAGCTTTTCTTCAGCAACGAGGGCAAGTCGCTGATGGCCGAGATGGAAGCGCTCATGAACGAGCTGAGGGAGTCCGGCGAGCTGGTCAGCACAGAAGCGCTCGCTGACCCGCCCAACACCAGGACGGTGCGGGCGCAGAACGGCGTTCCGGTCGTCACCGATGGGCCGCTCGCCGAGGCCAAGGAGCACTTCGGCGGCTACCTGGTGGTGGACTGCGAGTCCATCGAGCGTGCTACCGAGATCGCCGTCCGCTGGCCCAGCGCGCGGTTCTGTCCCCTGGAGGTACGGCCGATCATGGACACCGGCGCCACGGACGGGTGACGTCCCAGCCCGAGGTTGAGCACCTGCTGCGTGAGCTCGCGCCGCAGGTGCTCGGCAGCCTCGCCCGGCAGCACGACCGCTTCGACGCGTGCGAGGACGCGGTCCAGGAGGCCCTCCTGGCGGCCGCCACCCGGTGGCCCGCCGAGGGCGTCCCGGAACACCCGCGCACCTGGCTGATCGCTGTCGCGCGCCGCCGCCTGATCGACGAGGTGCGTAACGAGCGGGCGCGGCGCCGGCGCGAGGAGACGGTCGCGCGTCTCGAGGCGTCCGACCGGTCCAGTGTGCCGGGCCCGGAAGAGGACCGGCCGCCCGAGCACGACGATACGTTGACACTGCTGTTCCTCTGCTGTCATCCGGCGCTCACGCCGACCTCGCAGATCGCGCTCGCCCTCCGGGCCGTGGGCGGCCTGACGACCGCCCAGATCGCCCACGCCTTCCTGGTGCCGGAGGCGACCATGGCCCAGCGCATCAGCCGCGCCAAGCAGACCATCAGGGCTGGCGGCATCTCGTTCGAGATGCCGCCGGAGGCACGGCGGGCGGATCGGATGCGCGTTGTCCTCCACGTGCTCTATCTCATCTTCAACGAGGGGTACACGGCCACGTCCGGCCCGCACCTCCAGCGGACCGAGCTCGCAGACGAGGCGATCCGGATCACGCGCCTCGTGCACCGTCTGGTCCCATCCAACGGCGAGGTCGCCGGGCTGCTGGCGCTCATGCTGCTCACGAACGCCCGGCGCGCGGCCAGGACCGCGCCGGACGGCAGCCTCGTGCTGCTCGCGGACCAGGACCGCGGGTTGTGGGATCGGGCGGCCATCGACAACGGGGTCGCCCTCATCGCGCGCACGCTGGCCAGGGGATCGCTCGGGCCCTACCAGCTGCAGGCGGCGATCGCGGCGGTGCACGCTGAGGCGCGCCGGGCCGAAGACACGGACTGACGGGAGATCGTCGCGCTGTACGAGCTCCTGGAGCGGATCGCGCCGAGCCCCGTCTTCACGCTCAACCGCGCTGTGGCGGTGGCGATGGTGCGCGGGCCGAAGGCCGGGCTGGAGCTGCTGGCCACGATGGACGGGGACGACCGCCTGGCCCGGCACCACTACCTCGAGGCAGTCCGGGCGCGCCTGCTGGACATGGCGGGCGATGCCCCGGCCGCCCGGCACGCGTACCGACTGGCCGCTCGGCGCGCGACGAGCCTCCCGGAGCGGCGCTACCTGGAGTCCCGGGCCGCTCGGCTCGGCTCGCCGGGACCCGCTCCGCAATCCGCACGGTCAGCGCCAGCTTCGCGTGCCGCGCCCCGGGGCTGATGGTGCGCCGGGACCGGCTTGGTGGGGTGATCCACGAGTTCAGATGGGCCGCCTAACCCTAACGAGGCGACCTAAGTACCGAACACCTCTTCGCGCCGGGCAGGGAAGCTCGGCCCGCGGCGTCAATCAACCCGCCATTGCGTCTTTGCCGGCCGTCTTTCTGTAAGCGCCAGGCGAGATGCCGTAACGGCGCCGGAAGGCTTTGCTGATCGAGGCATCAGAGTCGTAGCCGGTCCGTCGGGCGATCTCGCCCACAGCGGCGTCGCTGTTCAGCAGGTAGTTGGCTGCCTGCGAGAGGCGGTAGCGAGTCAGGTTCTGCATCGGAGTCTCGCCGGTCGCGGATCGGAATCGTTCTGCGAAAGCCGAGCGGGAGAGGCCCACCGCCGCCGCCAGCTTGGGCACCGACCACCGCTCCTCGGGGCGGTCACGAATGAGCCGCAAGGCCCGGGCCACCTGTGTGTCGCCGACCGGCGAGGAGTCCGCGCGACCCGCAGCCAGGAGGTGGGCCCGCAGCGCTTGAGCGAGCAGAGCGTCTGTCAGCCGGCTGACCACGGCCTCGGTGCCAGGACCACTCGACGCCATCTCCACCGAGATCATCCGGATGAGTCCGGACAGCCACTCAGGCGCCCGGCCTTCATGTCCGCGCAGATGAATCACCTGCGGTAGCGCCTCGAGAAGGGGGCGCCCGGTCAGCTGGTCGATCACGAAGCCGCCGCAGATCAGCTCGGCACGTTCCCCATCGCCGCCGTGCTTGAGGCGGCCGTTGACCGGCGGCGTGCCAGCCAGGATATCGTCGAGCCAGACTACCCTGCTCCCCTTCCTGTCGCGGAGCTGGTGACCATCGCCACGGGGCAACACGACCAGGTCACCTGCCTGGAGCCGGACCCCCTCCGGGTCGCAGTCCACCTCAAGCCACGCCGTCCCCGCCGTCAAAAGGTGAAACGCCGGGCTTGGTCGCGCCGCAACCCGAAATCCCCACGGCGAGCTCATGTCGGACAGGCAGTAGACCGTGCTCGTGACCGTCAGGCGGAGCAGCAGCTGGCTCATGCCGTCGTCCTCTGAGAATCTGCCCATGCCGCGCATCTGACCTGGCCGAATCTTAAACGCGCCGCGCCGGGGTGTCCTTGTCCATCACTCCGAAAGACGTTGCCGCAGCGCTCGTCAGGCGCGCCGGACAAATCTGACGGCGTCCTGGAGATTCCCGACCGCGCCGCTCGTCCCTAGGCTTCAAGGACCGCCGGGGAGCGCCGGCATCACTATCAAGGAGGAACAGCGTGAGCAAGTTCTTGGTGACTTATTACGGAGGGGGAATGCCGGCCGACCCCGCCCAGGCTGAGCTGGCCAAGGCGGCTTTTGGCGAATGGCTGGTCAGAGCCGGCAACGCCGTGATCGACCCGGGCGCGCCCCTCCGCCCGGCGACGCAGGTGTCCAACGGGGCTCCTGCGCCACAGGTCGCCATCGGCGGATATTCGGTGATCGAGGCGGCGAGCATCGAGCAGGCGACCGAGATTCTAAGCTCGCACCCGTTCGTCGCCCGTGGCGGGACCCTGCAGGTCGATGAGGCCATAGCTGTCTGAGGCCAAGCTGGTGCGGAAGGCAGAGCCTCCTCCAAATGGCTCCACCTCAGGAACTCAGCGGCCGCTCCACGGGACCGCCATTGATCAACGGCCGGCCTTTACGGCGCCGGAGCCAGCGGACGCGTTTCAAGTGGGGGCGCATGAGCCGTTTTACGGCCAAGCCGTTGCCACCTGCCCGTGTGCTGCACCCCTTTCCTGATGCTCGGTTCGACGCCACTACCCAAGGCACGAGCCCAGTGCGTTAGTAGCGCACGCTGGGATCGGTGCGGGGGGCCGACTGTAATGCCGGTCCCTACCGCAATCGCCGAGCCATCCTCAGCGGTCTCCATCACATCTACGAGCGAGCCGCCTTACCCTGACTCGACTCCTACGGCCCTACAGGCTGCTCTCAACTCGCCGGGAACCGGCGGGAGCGAGGGCGGCGCAATGCCGCCCTCGCCCTGGCTGTCGTTAATCGCCGTCTCTGGGCGCGGTCGCCGGCTGGCCGGCTCCACCCGACGAACGCGGGGCCGGCATGGTGCTGTCTGCACCGCGCACGCTCTTCCAGATCGCCTCGTTCAGAGTGGGCTCGTCCGCCGCATCCGCGGCGGAGAAGTTCATTGCCGCGGACTGCGCCGCCATCGGGGCGGTCGGCGGGTTCACCTCGGTCAGGGACTGACTGGGCGTGATCGCCGAATACGGTGAGAGGTTGGGCTTGTTGGTGAAGCTGTTCAGCATCGGGGTCGCGGCGGTGTCGAACTGGGTGAGCGGCCCCAGGCCGGCGATCAGCTCCATCGTCCGGAGCATGGCGACCGTGCTGTAAAACGTCGAGTCCACCTTCCCAAGCCGCGAGAACGGGCTGATGACCAGAGCCTCGGTGCGGTGTGCATCCACGTGGTCGGGCCCATTCTGGGCGTCATCTTCGACCACGAATATCGCCGTGCTGGACCAGAACTGCGAGTGCGACAGGTCCTGCACCAGCCGGCCCAGCGCCAGGTCGTTGTCGGCCACAAACGCCTTCGGCGTCTTCGCCCCGGGCGCCGTGCCCGAGGTGTGGTCGTCGGGCAGGCGCACCAGCTCCACGGTGGGCAGGTTGTTGCCAGCCTCGAACTGCCTGAACTCCCGCTCCCACTCGTTGATGCGCGTCTGATCGGAGATGCTCTGCGTGAAGCCCGGGTACCTGAGGTCCGTGTGGGCTTGCAGCGCCGGGACCGTGAGCACCGGCGGCGTGCTCGTGGTGAAGAACCCGTAGTTGCGGAAGCTGACGTTGCTCGCGCTCAGGCGGTCCCAGAGGTAGCTGCTCTCGGGATTGCTGCCAGCCGCTGTGGCGAAGTTGCCGCCCTCGAAATCGTGGTTCCGCTGGCGGCCCCCGTAGTTGACGGGCCACGTCTTCTGCACGTACGTGTTCGCGTTCGCCTGCGTGGACCAGTTCCAGCCGTCGGCCGAGACCTCGGCGTTCGCGTAGAAGTTGTCCAGCGTGACGAACTGCCGGGCCAGCGTGCGGATATTCGGAGCCACGCTGTCGTCGAACAGGTTCAGGTTTGGGTCTCCATTGCCGCGGCCGAGGCTGCCGAAGATCTGGTCGTATGTCCGGTTCTCCTTGACGACGTAGATAACATGCTTGATCGACGAGGTGCCGCCGACGCGGCGCGGGATGACGCCGCCGGCTGCGTCGGTGCCAGCAGTGCGAACCTTGTCACGCTCGTCGAAGCCGTTGTTGTGGATCACCTGCCGCGTGTAGTGCGCCAGCTGGTCCCGGTCGGGTGCGGCTACGAAGGAGAGCGTGCCGTGGGCCATCGATGCGACGTACTGGCTCGAAAGCTGGCCCCGGACGGTCGGGTTCGGACCGTTGGGGTTCGGGCCGGCGCCCAGCCCCTTTGCGTTCTCGACATAGAGCGTCCGGCCGTCGGGCGAGACGCTGACGCCGGTC
Source organism: Candidatus Dormiibacterota bacterium (assembly GCA_035259145.1). Classification (GTDB taxonomy): domain Bacteria; phylum Chloroflexota; class Dormibacteria; order Dormibacterales; family Dormibacteraceae; genus CF-161. The sequence continues at coordinate 12,129 of DATFWQ010000229.1, forward strand.
GGGTACCAGGCAGTCGGGATCATGCCCAGGATCGGCCCGCTGCGGCCGTCGCTCTCCCGCTCGTCCTTGCCGTTTAACGAGATCACGTCCACGTCGTTGTTCCCGGCGTTCGCGACGTAGAGTGTCTGGCCGTCGGGCGAGACCGCCAGGGCGTTCGGGTTGCTGCCTTCGGCCGCGCCGCGGTACGGCGCCAGGTCAAACGTGCGGGTGACCGTGTTCGACGCCGTGCTGACCACCGAGACGGTGTCGCTATCGCCGTTGGCAACGAACAGCTCCGGGCTGCTTCGGCTCGGGTTGATGGCCAGGGCGTTGGGATGGTTCCCGACCTGGATGTGGGTGCGCACGGTGCGGGCGGCGACGTCGACCGCTGTCAGGCTGTGCTCGCCCCAGTTGCTCACGTATGCGGTGGCCCCATCTTGGGACAGCGCCACGCCGTACGGCTGGCACTGCGCCGCCACGCCGCCCTGCCAGGGCACGAGCTGCGTCAGGTCGCAGGGCCCGACTGGCACGCTGACCACCTTGCCGGTAGCCAGGTCGACCATGCCGAGAGCGTCGCCCGTGTTCTCGGCCACGAAGAGTGTGCTGCCGTCGCCGGACAGAGCGAGACCGGTCGGGAAGCCAGGCACCGGGATGCTGGCGCCCTCGTGGAGCTGACCGTCGAACGAGTAGGTCCGGACCTTGTTGTTGCCGCCCGCTGAGGCGAACGCCCGCCTTCCGTCCTGGCTCCAGACGACGCCGATGAAGAGCGCCTCCGGCGACCGGTACGGGATCGTCTGCCGGACGGTTCGCGTCGCGGTGTCTACGACCTTCATCGTGACAAGCGACTGGCCGCCGCTGCTGATGAGCAGCGTCCTACCGTCTGGACTGAGCGCCTGGCCGTCGGGCCGGTCCCCCCAGTACACCTGGTCCGCCAGGTCGAGCTGGTGGCCTGCCGGGGTCAACAGCCAGCCGTTGGGCGTCACTCCGGTCCCGTTGCTCAGCGGGCCGGCGACGAGCCGGGCGAACGCCAGGGCCCCGCCGACGCTGGCGGTGCCCAGCAGCATCGCGCCGGCGGCGGCCAGCGCGATGCGAGCTGCGCGACTGCTCATCCCTCTACCTCCTCTTGCGAGTTCGGTGCCACCGGGCTGGGGCACTCCTCGCCTCCGACCCTATAGCCGGGCGGGCCAAGACGGCATCAAGAGCGGGTTAAGGGATCCTCCGGTAGAGCCTCACGTGCCATTGAGACGGACGGGGAGCGGGCGCGGCGACGTTGCCGCCGCGCCCTCCCGGTCTTGCTATGCCGCCTCTCGCGCCTCCGCGGCTGGCGTCTCGGCAGCTCGCGGCTGCTGGACGACAGCAAGCGTGGTGACGGCCGCGAGCGCGACGATCACCATCGGGAGCACGAGTGTTGGGCGCATCGCGCTGACGTAGGCATTGGTGAACACCGTGTTGGCCAGCTGCAAGATCTGGTGAGAGACCTGGGACGGCACTCCGGGTGGTAGCGAGACTGCCGTGCCCGTCTCGCCGCGGCCGACCTCCAGCCCGGCGCTGGCGGCGCTGTTGAATGCATCCACGAAGCGACCTCTGACGGCGTCTGGCAGGGCAGGCGCACGCTCCACGGCCTGGTCGTGCAGCGCCGTAGCCAGCCGGTTTTGCAACAGGGCACCCACCGCAGCGCTGGCGATCACACTGCCGACCTCCTGGACTGTGTTGATCACACCCGACGCCACGCCTCCAAAGCGGGCGTCGAGGGTGCGAAGGGCGATGGAGTAAAGCGGAGCAAAGGTCAAGCCCATTCCGATCCCCGCGACCAGGAGCCCGGGCAGGAAGCTCCAGCGGTCGGAGGTGGGCGACTCCGTCTGTGCGATCAGGGCCATGCCCACGACGAACAGCAAGAGCCCGGCCGCCAGGAGGTACTTGCCGCCGATGCGGTCGGCCAGGGCGCCCGAGACAGGCGCCATCACCATGATCGCGATGACCGTAGGCGCCACCGTGAGGCCGGCGTCCTGCGCACTGAGACCAAGCACCGACTGCAGGTAGATGGTGAAGGGCAGGAAGATGCCGATGATGGCGAACCCAACGGCGGCGATGACCACGATCATGGCCGTGAAGTTCCGCTGGCGGAAGATCGCCAGCGGCAAGAGCGGCTCGCCGGCGCGACGCACGTACTGCGTGAGCAAGAAAAGCAGAAGAACGGCAACGGCGGCGCCAAGGATCTCGGGAATGGTCACGAACGACCAGACAGTGCCCCAGTTGTAGCGCTGGCCCTCGATCAGCCCGAAGACGACGCCGAAGATGCCGGCCGTGGCCAGCAGCATACCCAGGAAGTCGAGCCGGTGGCCTACACCCGGGCGCACGTCGGGGACAAAGAGGAGCGTTAGAGCGACGGTGACGACGCTGATCGGCAGATTGAGGAAGAAGACCCAGGCCCAGCCGAAGTGGGTGGTTATGAAACCGCCGAGCGTAGGGCCGGCGACCAGCGCGATGCCGGCGATGCCGCCTGTCATGCCCGAGGCGGAGCCGCGACGCTCAGGCGGAAAGAGGGCGGCCACGTATGCCAGCGTCTGAGGCGCCAGCATCGCGGCACCCACACCCTGCCCCGCCCTGGCCGCGATCAGCTCGGTCGC
>DATFWQ010000230.1:0-6587 GCA_035259145.1 Candidatus Dormiibacterota bacterium
GTGGTTAGTGCGTATTCCAGCGCGGCCCTCAGGTTGTCGAGTTCGTCCATGAGCACGGCGAGCAGGAGCTCGAACCCACTTGCCCGGCGCTCCTCATAGGCGGCCTCAGCCCGCGCCAACCACTGGGCGAGGTGACGATCCTGTGCCTCAGCCAGCACGCCTTCCTCGGCCAGCCTCTCGAGGCCGTAGTCGCGGATGGACTCCAGGAGCCGACAGCGGAACGCGGGTGGACAATCAGAACCCGCCGTACAGCCGCTCTGACTTGCCTCCTGGTGGCGCGCCGGCCGGCGCCCCGGCTGACAGAGGCGCAGGCCCGTGCAGCGTGGGCCTTCCGCGGCTGTGCCTGGAACAGGACAGCAGGCAGAAGTAGTGTCGCCGGGCACGGTCTACGTCGACGTGCCTGGCCACTGACTGAGAGAGGTGCGGCGCCGCGAACGGCGGTCATGTCGAGATCGCCGTCGCTGGTTCGACGCATATGTAGAGCCCGAGGCCCGCGGCGATTCGTGGAATCCCCTCGCCGACCCGATGAGTTTCACGGAGCCAGCGAGTCTAAGCAGACGAACCCTGCATCCAAGGAGCAAGCTAGAGAGTGACCAATTCCCCTGCGATTGCGGACAGGCGGCGCTGGCTGGGCCTGGTGGTGTTGTGCGCGGGCATCCTGATGATCGTCATCGACGCGACCATCGTCAACGTCGCGCTGCCCTCCATTCAGAGAGACCTCGGCTTCTCGCAATCGGGGCTCGCCTGGGTGGTGAACGCCTACCTCATCGCCTTCGGCGGGCTGCTCCTACTGGCGGGACGGCTCGGCGACCTGATCGGCCGCAGACGCATCCTCTTGATCGGCCTGGCCGCCTTTACGGTGGCCTCGATGCTGTGCGGTCTGTCCCTCACCCCCGGCCTCCTGATCGCTGCCAGGTTTGTGCAGGGGGTCGGTGGCGCACTCAGTTCCGCCGTAGCCCTGGGAATGATGGTGACTATGTTTCCGGAGCCGCGGGAGCAGGCCAGAGCATTCAGCGTCTACAGCTTCGTGGCGTCCGCCGGCGGTTCGATCGGCCTGCTGACCGGTGGAGTGCTCACCCAGGCCATCAACTGGCACTGGATCTTCTTCATCAACGTCCCGATCGGGATCGCGGCCTCGGTACTGTCTGCGCGCTTGCTCGAACCGGACCATGGCATTGGCCTCGGTCAGGGAGCTGATGTCCTCGGCGCCCTCTTCGTCACAGCTGCGCTGATGCTCGCCGTCTACACAATCGTGGGAACGGCCCAGTACGGCTGGACCTCCCTCCACACGATCGGTTTGGGCGCTGTTTCGATCCTTCTGCTTGCCGGGTTTGTCCTGCGTCAGGCGACGGCAGCCAGCCCGCTCCTGCCCCTGCGGGTGTTCGGATCTCGGAATGTATCGGGAGCGAACCTGATCCAGTTCCTGGTCGTAGCCAGCCTGTTGGGATTCTTCTTCCTGAGCTCGCTGTACCTGCAGCGGGTGCTGGGCCTGAACCCTCTTCAGATCGGCTTTGCGTTCCTCCCGGTAGCGCTGTCGATGGGGGTGCTCTCACTGGGCTGGTCTGCACGCCTGACCACGAGGTTCGGGCCGCGCACTGTGTTGTTGCCGGCCCTGATGCTGGCCGCGGCCGGACTCGCGTTGCTCATGCGAGCGCCGGTTCACAGCACTTACGTGGTCGATCTCCTGCCTGCGATGTTGCTCGTGGGAGTGGGCATGGGCCTCGCGTTCCCACCCCTGACGATGCTGGCGATGTCCAGCGCCACCGGGAGCGACGCGGGGCTCGCATCGGGTCTCATAAACACGACGGCGCAGGTCGGCGGCGCTCTCGGTCTGGCGATTCTCGCCACCGTCGCCACCTCGCGGACGGGAAGCCTGATCGCCAGCGGCGAGAACTTTGCCTCTGCACTGACCGGCGGCTACCGCCTCGTGTTCGCGATCAGTGCCGGCCTCATCGTCGCCGGGATCGCACTCGCGGCGGTTGTACTGCGGCCAGAGGGGGCGCAGCCCGGCGTGTTGACGGCGAGCAGGCAGGAAGCGGAGGACGAGGAAGCTGCATGATCACCCGCAGAGAGGCCCGAGACAGCACGGAACCACGCAGACGACGAAGCTGACAGCGCCAAACGACTTCCGTCAATGTCGGCGAAGCTGGCCGGATCGGCCATTCTTAGGCCGGCATACACACCAACTTCTCCGTCGCGGACCTGCGGTGGCGAACGGCTTCACCGAGCGCTGGGCTCAGCCAGACCTCGCTCCACTCGGTGGTCGAACTCGTCCAACGGGCGCAGGAAGAACTCGCCCTGTAGCCTCTGGCCGGTCTGCTGCGGAGCTGCCAGGTGACGCCTGCTTCTGAGCACCACCCAGCAGAAAGCCGCTCGGTTCGTCTGCTGCATGATCGCGAATGGCCTGACGAGGTCGATGTCAGGAACGACGTAGTAAGAGGACTCGAGGTAAGGTCTTCCTCCGTGATCTCCACCCAGCGACCGGGCGAGATCTCGTAACCGCGGGCCACGTCTGATTGGGGGACTTCATGCGGGACTGGTGGTCCAGCGGGAGCCGCGCGCGGTCCGACGCCGGACCGCTCGCGCTGGACTAACCACTCCGCAACATCGTTCACTTGAACGATTTTTACGGTCTCGGGTTCGAATCATCCACTATGCGGATGCGAGCGGGCGACGCATCGCCATACCGTCTGAGAGATGCAAGCGAGCGGTCGCTGCGCTACTCAGCAGACGTGGAGGCAATGGAATGAAATCCCCCTTCTGACCTTTGCCGTCCTGCTGCTCAGGGGAGCACGGCTCGGCGACATCCTCGGTCAACCCAACCTGTTCACGATCGGTCTCGCCGTCTTTTCGTCGGCTGCTCTACTGTCCCGTCATGCGGGTGACGGGGCGATGCTGCCGAGCGTGGCCGCCGTGGTGCTGGGAGATCTCACCGGCGGTCGCGGGTGGTCATACCACCCCATGTCCGCCTTGACGGACTCCGACCCTCATCAATGGAGCAGAACGCTCGCGATCGGGCCCAAGTCGGGGTCCTCGCCGACGCACATTAGGAGGCGCAAGACATGTCTTGGAAGCTGACTGGCCGGTACGTTGAGAACTGCTCGTGCACAGCTGTTTGTCCTTGCACCTGGTCTGGTTTGGCTGTAGCGGCGACCAACGAGCGCTGCTACGGTGCCCTGACTTATCACATCGACGAGGGCGAGATTGAGGGCGTCGATGTCTCCGGGATACACGTCGCGGTCTTGACTGACTCTCCCGCGCTGATGCTGAAAGGGAACTGGCGCGTAGCCCTCGTGATTGATGCGAAGGCCTCGGACGAGCAAGCGCACAAGTTGGAGATGGTGTTTTGGGGAGACCTTGGGGGACCAGCAGCCTGGCTTGTCCCGCTAACCGGCGAGCGGGTTGGCGTGTTGCGGGTGCCTGCGACCTACGAAGTCGTCGGCCGTGAGCACCGCGTCCGCTTCGGCGACGTCATCGACCTCGTCATTGCCGACGAGGGTGGACGGGGAATCATACCCGAGGGCGCCGAACCGCCCAGACTAGTCTTTGCGGACGTCCACCCGCCATCGGGGGCCAAGTCGATTGCGCTTGCCCACGCGGAAAAAGCGCGGGTCTCTGCGTTTGCGATCGAGTACGGCGGCAGCGGCATCAACGGCTTCACGACACCGTTCAGTTGGAGCGTATGAGCTCCGCTTTCGTCGCTGATCGCAAGCTCTGGTTCCAAATAGCTCCATATGCCGCGGCAGTCGCCGGCGCGGGTGCACTCGCTTGGGCCGGCACGATCTGGATTGCACGTGGGAGGGGCATGCCGGGGACAATGGGAGTGGATCTCCCCACGTTCGCCGGCATCTGGACCCTGATGATGGCGGCGATGATGCTTCCATCCGTAGCGTTGGTGGCTGGGTTATACGCGCGTTCCATCGTAAGCAGTCGGATTGTGCGTCTCGCCTCACTGTCGATCGGATACCTCGTGACGTGGTCGATACTGGCGCCTTTGGTGTATGCCTTCGCCGCACTCATTGCTGCGGTGGCTCAAAGTCACGAGACGATCACCCGCGTAGCCGAAGCCGCTGCTCTGCTTGTTGTCGGTGCGTATCAATTCAGTCCGCTCAAGGATGCCTGTCTCAGGCAGTGCCGCTCACCCATCGGCCAAATCGTCTACCTCATCGGTCTCCGCGGGAGGCTGCGAGACTTGCGGGCGGGTCTGCGCCACGGGGCTTACTGCATCGGCTGCTGCTGGGGGCTGATGCTGGTGCTGGTCGTGACCGGCGTCATGAACATCGTCATCATGGCGCTCGTCGCGAGGGCGATCCTTTGGGAAAAGTACTTGCCTCGGCCACTTTGGACCGCGCGCGTAGTTGGACTGACGATCGCCGCCGTTGGCTTCGCGTCGCTTTGGATTCCGCAGATGACCACAGGGACGTAATGAGGACAATGGCCTGAGACCGCGCCGGCGAGCAACGTGGCGGTCTAGGCATGCGAGGCAAGCGTCACGCCGGGTCACAGATGGGTCACGGATTTTCGGAGCCGAGGGAACTTCAGGGTCACGTCAGGGGCGCTCTGGCTGGCGACACGAATACGACTGTTCTTCGCCTCCGGCCTTAACGAGGAGGCAGACGGTCTCTTCGGTTCCATCGAGCCCGCATAGCGCTGATGGCTGGCTGGTAAGGCTCGGTATCAAGAGCTCCGCTTTGGTCGCACTCGAAGGCCGTCCGGAGCTGGTCGGCCCACCTCAAGGGTGGTTGGCGAGTCCAACATGGAGTGAAGCGGCGCCGTCCGCATACGCGGCCAGTGCTCGGTAACCACCTCCGTGAGAGTGGTTACCAATCGGCCCTCCCCTCGGAGATGACGTCAGCCCGGCGGGCCGCGACGGAGCGGTATGTTCTGACCGCCAGCGCGGCGTCATCGCCCGTGGCCACGCCCTCCACAGGGCGATGGTGGGACCGCCGCTACCACTTCGGGAGGAAACGGGAGCCGCCGCCGCGAGTCTGGCGACGGCCTGTAGTACGAGCACGAGTAGGGTTTGCAATGGACTTCGCGGCAGCCACTTGATTGCGAAGAACGCAATCACGGGTATCTGGCCAGCCATCAGAAGCTGCCAAAGGTGTGCTTCGGTCCCTTCGTCGGCCTGACGGGCCAGGCCCACCATCGCAATGTGACGAAGGACCAGGGCGAGTGCGGCAAACGACATTCCGACCCCCTTGGGGTGCATTCAATCGTCACCGCACTGGCCGTGGCACCCGCACCAGCGGGACTGTGGTCACGTACGGCTCGGCCCATCGTGGTAGGACACGCACCTCCCAGCCTGGCGCTGACTCTCCGGCAGGCGACCGCCAGCGGCATGACCGGCAACTCTGGTGGACCTACGCTCGCTGGCCCGTGCTGCTGGCTTTGCTCTATGCCCTCCTCCGCCTGCTGATTGACCTGCTCATCATCCGGGGTCGCCCGACTGCCGATCGCGATCTCGAACTCCTCGTCCTTCGCCAAGAGCTGCTCGTCCTGCAACGCAGCGCTCGACGGCCTCGCTGGCGGAGAGCTGACCGCATGATCTTGGCTGCGCTCGGCCGCCAGCTTCCGGCGAGCGACCTGCTCCTGGCGCAGCCGGCCACGATCTTGGGCTGGCACCGCGCGCAGGTCCGTCGGCGCTGGTCCGCTTTCGGCCGCCGCCCGGGTCCCGGACGTGTGCCGTTACATGCGCTGCGTCACCTCACCGTGACCAGCCGCAATCGCAGCTCGAACCCCGGCTACCCGCCACCGGCGCGCGGCTCGCTCGGCCTGCCGAACACAGCCCCACCATGCGACGTGGCATCAACCCCTCAAGTTCCTGGGTGGCAGCTCGCTCGCAAACACACGTTTGGGCTTTGAATAGTCCGATCTTCGTCCAGACGAGTCGACGACGAACTTCTGACTGTTCAAAGCGGTACAGGCTCCATCCTCAAGTACATCGACCAGGCGTTGTTGACCCTGACAAGAGCATGGTGTTACATCTAGGCCGCCGGCCGAGTTGACCGAATGGGTGGTCGCGGTAGGGGCTGACATTTAGTGCCGGCCCCCCGCACAGATCCCAGCGTGCGCTACTAACGCACTGGGCTCCTGCGTCGGGTAGTGGCGTCGAACCGAGCATAAGGGAAGGGGGTGCAGCACACGGGCAGGTGGCAACCACTTGGTCCTAAGACGGCTCATGCGCCCCCCAGTTCAGACGCGGGCGCTGGCTGCGGCGCCGTAACGCGCTGTACCAGTCATGCAACCTGGGCTCGGAAAGGCGCGACCGCGTCGGTGTTGCCGGCACGGCATAGTAGGCGAGGTGCCCTCGCGCCACACTTCCCAGCCATTGCCCCTGCTCCGGGATAGGCAGATGCCGCCGTCGCTTGAGCTGGTCTTTGACTTCGCGCAGCTTGGCTCGCATCCGTTTCGAGATGGTGACGCGCTTCCGCATGAATCGCCCGCTCTCGGTTTTGCCGCACGCGTGCGTAAAGCCAAGGCAGTTTCGCTTCTACCCGCTGCCCGAGGTCGACCTCTGCTTCAGGCTGCGCGACCGCACTGGCCGGAGTGGGGTGGTGGTTGACCGCCTGCCGGTCGAGCGCCAC
>DATFWQ010000231.1:0-25690 GCA_035259145.1 Candidatus Dormiibacterota bacterium
AAGACCCACGCCTGCCAATAGGCGATTGTCCCTGCCGAGATGAACAGTGCGAACCCTATGAGAACACAGGCTATGACAAGCTGGAACCAGATCTTCGCCTTGGGATTCGTCATAGTTTGATGATGCGAACGGATTGATCCACGCGCGCGACCTCGCGACCGAATACATGACGCGAAGGCGGTCGCCGGCCTTGCCCGACCATCCTCCCGGGGTCGGCCAGTGCGGGCTCTTGGCCGTATCTTACCCCCGCGTCGTCCGCCTGCGGCCCCCCGGACAAGCGGTCAATCAGTCCACATCTGACGGACGTCCGGAAGCTTCCGCTGTTCAGCTCGTCTACACGTCCGATGACGCCCTGGCGGGCCTGTTTCATTGCGGTGACGCCGGGCGCGATCAGCCGGTTGCGCGCAGCTCCGGTGGGCCGAGGAGCTGATGGCGCAGGTCCTGCAATCGCCGGATGCCTGGGACCCAGGTCTCGAGCCCGCGCCAGCCCACGCTGGCCCGATCCAGCACCGCCCAGACCAGCGACACGCAGCTGTTCTCGCCGGGCAAGCGCCCGATCACCTTGACCCGGCGCCGGCTCTCGCCGAAGGTCCGCTCCAGGAGGTTGGTGTGGCGGATCCGCTCGCGATGCTCGACCGGGAACTGGAGGTGGGCGGTGAGGGCGCTCAGGTTGTCGAGCAGGCAGTCCATCGCCCGCGGGTAGCGGCTGGCGTACTTCTCGGCGAACTGGGTCGCCCGTTCCTGGGCCACCGTCACTGCCTCCTCGCCGGGCGGCGCTTCGATGCCATTGAAGATCGACCAGTAGTCCTTCTTGACCTGATCCTGGTCGGCCTTGCTGACCTTCTCCAGCACCTCGCGACAGCCGTGGACCGTGCACTTCTGCCGCAGGCTCTCCGAGAAGACCTGTTCGAAGGCGGAGACCAGGCCGTGAGCGCCGTCGGTGATGCCGAGCTGCGGTGGCTTGAGTCCGCGTTCCCGGAGGTCGCTGAAGTGGGCATGCCAGCTGTCGTAGCTCTCGGCCGCTCCCGCGCTCAGGCTGATGAAGACCTTCTTGCCCTGGGTCGTGATGCCCCAGCTGCACAGGATCGGCTCGCCCTTGGCCGCCGGGTGGTACCTGAAGAAGCTGGCGTCGCAGAACAGGTAGTCGAGCTCGTACTCGGAGAGGCCTCGCTTCTGCCAGACCTCGAACTGGCTGACCAGCACCTGGCAGATCCGGCTCACCGTGGACTTGGAAGCGCCGCCTGTTCTCCCAACGCCTCCACCAGGGTGGCCTCCAAGTCGCGGTCCGAGAGGCCCCGCACGAAGCCGGCGATCACCAGCGACTCCAGGGCCCTGGTCCTGGTCACCCCTGCTTATGGGCCGGTTTCCGTATGTCTGGCTAACCCCGCCGGCAGCCGGTGTTGCGGCCTCTTCGCGGCCAGGCGCGTTCCACGCGGAACGGAGCGCGAAGCGGGCTCTTTGCGGGGAGGACTCACCGGCACCGACGGAACTCTGACCACGACCCGGGTGCCTCGGCCGCGGCTGCTGACGACCTTGAACGCGCCACCGACTCCGGTCGCCCGCTCGAGCATCGAGCGTAAGCCCAGGTGCCCGGGGAAGCTCCGGTTGGGGTCGAACCCGACACCGTCGTCTGCGACCTCCAGCAAAACCGAGTCTTCGTCCGCCTCGAGGCGGACGTCGACGCGCCGAGCCCGGGCGTGCTTGACGGTGTTCCAGAGGGCCTCCTGGCCGATCCGGTGCAGCGCCTGCTTGATCTCGATGGGCAGCTCCGGCTCGGCGCTGGCGATGTTCCTGGCAGAGATGTGATGCCTGGCACGGAGCACCTCGATCTGCCTGTTGAGAGCCGCCACCACGCCCTCGGTCTCGAGGGCTTCAGGGCGCAGCTCGAAGATCAGCGCCCGCATCTCGGCCTGGCTTGCATCCGCGAGCCGCAGGACGTAGTCGATCGGCTGTGCGATCCCCGCCGAATCCGGGTCGAGCCGCTCGCGTGCCATCTGCGCTCCAACCTGGATCGCGTAGAGCGACTGAGAGACCGAGTCGTGCAGCTCCCTGGCCAGCCGCTGCCGTTCCTCCAGCGCGACTTTCTGCCGGGCGGCCGTCAGCAGCTGGGCGTTTGCCGCGCCCGTCGCCGCCTGGTCCGCCAGCGCCCCCAGGAAGCTCGTCTCGGCCGCGTACGGCATCTCGCCCACCCGGTAGATGGCCGTCAGCAGGCCGACTGCTGCGCCCTGGTGCAGGAGCGGCGCGAAGGCGGCCGGTTGCCACGGCAGCGACTCCAGCAAGCACGCCGTCCCGACCGCCCGCTCCAGCAGCTGACGTGCGTCCGCGTAAACCACGACTCGCTCCGCCGCCAGGGTCTGCGTGAAGCGGAAGCATGGGAGGGCCTCCGAGACCTCCGACCGCAGATGCTCTCGGAACCCGTCCGGCACACCGGCGGCGCCGACCCACGCCGCGACCTGGTCTTCATCGTCGAGCATCATCACCCACGCGGCGAGCGCGCGCGTGCCGGCGAGAGCGCATTCGCTGACGGCCTCGAGGACCGCGTCGACCGAGTCGCTAGCGGCGGCGCAGGAAGCGGCCTGGGCCAGCGCTGCCGCCTGCCTGGCCTGCCGCTGTCGCTCCGTTACGTCTCGGAAGGACAGCACGAGGAACCGGTTGCGCTGGAGATCCAGCACGGTGCCCCTCACCTCGAGCTCCAGCTCTGAACCGTCGACGCGGAAGCCGATCGATTCTGACCTGCCATCGCGAACGTCGGCCCAGTGTGCGAGGGCGGTTTGCCGATGCTGTTCGGGAACGAACCTGAGGAGGTCCTGACCCAGCACGCGGTCTGACTGGAGGTCGAACAGCGCGCAGTAGGCAGGGCTGGCATAAACCACCCGAAGATCGCTGTCCAGGACGAGGACCCCATCTGGCGAGGCGGTGACCCAGGCGGCGAGGACATCAAGCTCGAGGCCCTGCGGGTGTCTGGCCGGCCTCGACGTCTCCAGGATGCTGCTCGGGGCTGCCCTGCCCTTATCCGTCAACTTCCGCATAGGCTGCCTGATATGTGCGTTCGGAGATTCACGGGTACGGCCCGCCGCCTGCCACACAATCCATCACACCGTACCTGCTGATGTCAGGCTGTCGCGACGTGCAAATGCGCGATTTCTGCTCACCCGTTTGGGGGCGAGCGGAGTGCGACAAGCCGCAGCCCTTGCTGCCCACACCGGCCAACGGACCTGCGGCTCAACGAGTGAGCCGGCCCACCACATCTACAACGGGTGCTTCCCGAGGAAGGCCAGAGTTCGCTCGTTGAACTCATCGACCTTCTCGTAGATCGGGGCGTGCGCGCACCCTTCGAAGACCGCGACTTCGGAGGCCCCGATCCCGTGCTGAAGGGGTTCCGCGAAGCGAGTCGACGTCACCATGTCCAACCGGCCGAAAGTGATCAGCGTCGGCGCCACGATCTTCGCCAGCTGCGCCGACGCATCGTGGCCGATGACCGCCGCTGACTGCCGCATGAACGCGTCGACCGGTGGCATTGGACGTCCACGCACGAACGCTGCAAGGGACTCCACGTAGTCCTCCCGCGCATCGTAGAGCTCGGGTGTGAAGCACCATGGGAAGATCCCGGTGATCACCATCTCGGTGACGCTGTCGAGGGCAGTCGCCATGATCCGCCAGCCTTCGACCACAACCCTGAGGAACGGATCGGTCTGGTGCCACGCGCTGTGCAGGGATAGCGAGGCGACCTTCGCGGGGTGCTTCGCGGCCAGCCACATGCCGGTCGCGGCGCCGAGCGAGAGCCCCGCGACGTGCGCTCGCTCGACTCCAATCGCATCCATAAATGCCGCGATGTCGTCGGCCAGCATCTGGGTCGTGTAGTCGCCCTCGGGCTTGTCGGTGAGTCCGGCCCCGCGCAGGTCTACGGAGATACATCGATAGCGCTTCGCGTACTCGGCGACCTGGAACGCGTAGCACGCCTGGTCGGCAGCAAGGTACGGGATCAGAACGAGCGGCTCACCCGCCCCCTGCGACTCGTAGTTCATGCTGATGCCGTTTGCCTGAACCGTGGCCATCATCGCTCCTCCTGCTCAACACGGACTCGTCCACCTTGCGATCGATCCATCATCCGCCCTCAGGACCGCGGCATCGTGTTCATGTACGCGGCCAGGGCGATCTCCGGGTGCAGTAGGCCGCGGGCCAAATGCAACGAGGGCGAGCATTGTAGCCTGCCCAAGAGCTCAACACAACAGGTTTCGGCCACATTGCCACCGTGGTGGTGCCCGAACTTCTCATCGGCGACGTGCGGGAATTCTTTCGCGGATTGCGACAGCGGGAAGGACGTCGACCAGGTCGCAGCGCGGTCGCTGCCGTCAGCGCAGCCCGAGGACAAGCCGGAGCCCTGCGTCTGCTTCCGCCAGCTCATCTACCGTCAGGCGCCCGGCCCGTCTTCCCAGTCGGCTGAGGTCAGCTGCGGCGAGTTGATCGACCAGGAGCAGTGTCTGCTGGCCCTCTGCTCGGCCCACAGGTCGGGGGAGGCTGGGCGACCTGCGGCCGCCCAGCCCGGCGATCTAAAAGGCTCCAGTGACTACGTCAGTACGGTTGGTGGTACACGAGAGGTCCGAGCAGTTGGTCCGAACGAACAGCGGGTGGAACACTGTCCCCGCCGTTGCGAGCGCCTGGTAGTCACCCAGGAAGAATCCACCTGCGTTGGGCGCGGCCAGCATGTTGAACGATCCCGCCACATGCTGCTCGTTGCCGAAGCTGGCGCCGCCGGCCGGGGACGTCTTGAGCCAGTAGTCGGTCGGCAGCGTCGTCGTGTTCCCGGCTGCCAGGTTGCGGAGATCGTAGAACGTCACTCCCACCGTCCCGGCAGAATTGACGGCCACCGTCGGGGTAAACGATGGCCGCGTCGTGGATGTGCTGACCACAGCCGGAGCCGACCAGGTTGCGCCGCCGTCTGTTGAAGTCGAAATCACCACCTGGTTGAACTGCCCACCGGTGAAGCGGGCGTCCGTCCAGGTGACGTACAGCTGCCCGGTCGCCGGATCGATGGCCGCCGAGGGCAGCCCCTCACCGGTGCGCAGGGCCTGGCCCGTGTTGGGGTCCACGTCGGTCAAGTCCTGCTCATTCGCTACCACCGTCACTCCCGACCACGTGGCACCACCATCCAGCGACTTGATGACGCCGACATGATCGCCCAGCGGCTTCGGACCGGATGACGTAAACAGGTCGAAGAAGTCGTAGAGGACGCCGCTGCGGGGATCGACCACGATCTCGTTGCCGATGGTCTGGCGCTGCGTGCCCGGGTCGAAGATCGGCCGCGCCGCCGACCAGTGCAGTCCGCCATCAGTGGTCTTGGAGAACCACGTGGGCCCAGCAAACGCGCGGGCCTTCAGGACGGAGTCGGGGCTGGCGCCTGGCGACTCCGTGCGGTCCCACACCACATAAGCGGTACCGGCCAGAACGGGATCGGCGGTCACAGACTCCTTGTCGTTGAAGAACCTGGTGAACTCAAAGACCGGCGATGTTCCCTGGTCGGCCTTGATGAGGCGCGCGTTGCCCCAGCTCTTTCCGCCATCGGTCGAGGTGACCACGGCCACGCCAGTGTCGTTGTTGCCGGCGCCGCCCACCGAAGTGTTGGTGGCCAGGAGGGCCACTGAGTACGCGGTGCCGTCAGCGCCGATTGAGACCCAGGGATCCGATGCGCGCTCGTAGGGCGCCCCGGTGAACGGGTCCAGGATGGGGTTGGGCTGCTCGCAGACGCTGAAGGGCTGGGTCGTCTCGCCCCACGTCTTCCCGCCGTTGGAGCTGAATCCCACCTGAATGCCGTGGGCGCCGCCGTTGGACCAGCGGTCCTGCTGAAACGAAGTGATGATGTTGTCCGTGTTGCGTGGGTTGACACTGACCTGCGGCTCCACCTCGGCGTTGGGGAAGTTGGTGCCAGGCGTCGTGCCGGCGTTCGTAGAACAGGTGCCGTACGGACTGGGTCCGGAGACCACCACCAGTGTGCCTGCCAGGACCGACGTGCTGAAAACGATGAGCGCGCCGCTCGCCATAGCGACGGCGGCAATCAGACGTTTCATGAACACCCTCCTTGCGCATGCTCACGAGAGACTCACTCCCCCGTCGCGCCGACCAATCCCCCACACAATGAAGACGCGCGACGAGCCGCTGACTACCCTAACAGGTCGCCGCCTCGCCACCCCGACGGCCCACGCCCCTCCGCCACTCCTCGCCCTCTGTCAACCGGTTATTAATCGGTCCCGTCAACGAAGTAGCCCCGCCGCGATCTGGGCGCGGGAATCGATCTCCAGACGTCGCCGTAGTCGGGGTGGACGACCGGTTCTGGGGTGAGGAGGTCGCCGCCGTTGTTCGGCCGGTCGCAGGGGAGCCACCGGCCGAGGCGGAGCTGGTCGAGCTCTGCCGGCGGCATCTGGCGCACTTCAAGGTTCCGCGCCATTGGGTCTTCGTCGACAGCTTCCCGCTCATGCCGTCGGGGAAGGTCCAGAAGCACATCCTGCGGGAGCGGCTCGCGTGCGCTGCCGGAACACGGCCCGGGGCGTCTGGATCAGGTGCGCCACCGTGAGCTGACGGTGAGGCGATGCACGGGCCTGCCGCGCCGGTGCATCAGAACGCCCCTGGCCGCGGTCGCTCCTTCTTTAACGCGACCTACGCGGCAACTCGGCCAATAGAGCCAAGCGCACAGGAGGTGGTGTCCTCCGCAGGGATGACGTCTCAGGACCGATGCGGCGGCGGCCGGCCAGAAGTAGTGTCTAGGGGTGCGAATCCGGTCAGCCATCGATGACGCCTGGAGGGCGAATCCCGGCCTATTCGACCCCACCGTCTCTGCCGCCGTTGGCAGTCTGGCCGTTGTTCAGGCTCTCGGGCTGCTGGCTCCCGGTCACACGATCGCTTCCGTCGACCCGGTCCTTGCCGGCCTGGCAGTTGCGGGCAGCCTGCCCATCGCCGCGCGGCGCCGCTTTCCGGTGTTTGTGCTGCTCGTGATCGGGACGGCGGTGGCGCTCTGGATCATCCGCGTCTACCCGAGCCTCCAGGTGGGCGGCTTCGTCGTCGGAATCCTCGGGCTGCTCATCGCCGTCTACACAGTCGCGGTCCAGCAGGGGCGGCCCCGCTCCCTCTATTTGACCGGCGCCGTGCTTGTGGTCAACGACCTGATCTATCTGGCGCTCCTCCTGATTGGGCGAACTGATGCCATTCACAACGCGACCCTGCTCACCATCGCGGTGGCGGGAAGCTGGGCGCTGGGGGACAACGTGGGGACGCGCCGTGCCTACCTATCGGCCCTCGAGGAGCGTGCTCGGCACCTCGAGCGGGAGCAGGAGCAGCGGGCTCAGCGGGCTGCCCTGGACGAGCGGGCTCGAATCGCACGGGAGCTCCACGACGTGGTGGCGCACCACGTCAGCGCCATCGCCGTCCAGGCCAGCGCTGCTGAGGAGATCGCCGAAGGGGACCCTCGCCGGGCCAGGCTCGCGCTCAGCGCGATACAGGCGGCCAGCCGCCAGGCGCTGGCCGAGATGAGGGCCATCGTCGGCATCCTTCGGGAGCCCAATGACGACGACGACCTCCTGCCGCAACCGAGCCTGGCCCAGGTGGATCGCCTGGCGGCTCAGAGCCGCGCGGCCGGGCTTGAGGTCGAGGTCGTGCTGGAAGGCACGCCGCGCCGGGTGCCAGAGCCGATCGGTCTATCGGCGTATCGCATCGTCCAGGAGGCGTTGACCAACACCCTCAAGCACGCTCGAGCGACCCGCGCCACGGTGACCATCCGGTACGAGCCGGCGGTCCTGGACATCGACGTCGTCGACGACGGGATCGGCGTCGATAGTCCGCGCCGGTCCAGCGGTCGTGGCCTGGTAGGCATGCGCGAGCGGGTCGCGCTCTTCCGTGGCACTCTCGACTTGGGCACCGCGTCCGAGGGCGGGTTCCGGGTCCACGGGCGGCTGCCGCTCGACGGTACGGACCGGTGACGATCAAGGTCCTGATCGCGGACGACCAGGAGCTCGTGAGAGCCGGCTTCCGGATGGTGCTGGAGGCCCGCGAGGACTTTCAGGTCGTAGGGGAGGCTGCCGACGGCCAGGAGGCTGTGACCCTGGCCGACGCGACCCGTCCTGACGTTGTGCTCATGGACGTGCGCATGCCGGTGATGGACGGTATCGAGGCCACCCGGCGGGTCATGGCATTCAGAAACTCGGCGCCTGTGCATGTCCTCATGCTCACCACGTTCGACTTCGACCAGTACGTCTATGACGCCCTCCGCGCCGGCGCGGCTGGCTTCATGCTGAAGGACGCGTCACCCGAGCAGCTCGCGCACGGCATTCGCACGGTTGCCGCCGGCGAGGCCCTGCTGGCGCCCTCGGTCACGCGCCGTCTCATCGAGCGGTACCTGCAGCTGCCGGCCCCACGCTCCAACCGCCAGGATGCACTGGCCGATCTGACCTCCCGCGAACGCGAGGTGCTCCGCCTCGTAGCCCGCGGACTGAGCAACCAGGACATCGCGTCCGAGCTGCACCTCAGCCTGGCCACCGTCAAGAGCCACGTGGCCCGACTGCTGATGAAGCTCGGTCTGCACGACCGCACCCAGGCCGTGATCGTCGCCTACGAGAGCGGCTTCATCACTCCGGGTGGATAGCCGGGAGCGCGGTCCACCCTGAGATTCGTTCTCGGGGATGAGGAAGTGCAGCCCGGGGGCCGATGTCCACCCCGGTCCCGCGGAGTGACGATTGGCGGGTCGAGCCTGTGCTCGCGGCGAATCTCTGGAGGTGTGCTGATGCGTCACAGCGGGACTCAAATGGTGCAGACGGGATGACTTCCGCGACCGATCGTGACGCAGCCATCGTCACGCGCAAGCTGGGCAAGCGCTTCGGGCGGAGGACAGCGGTGGACGGTCTCGACATCAACGTACCCCGAGGTACGGTCTGCGGTTTCGTTGGGCCTAACGCGTCCGGCAAGACCACCACCATTCGCATTCTCCTCGGCCTGGTGCGCCCGACCGCGGGGACGGCGAGGGTGCTGGGGAGCAGCATCGATCACCCGCGCGCCTACCTGCCCCGTGTCGGCGCGCTGATCGAGGGCCCCGCCTTCTACCCCTCGCTCAGCGGTCGCAAGAACCTCGAGGCGCTTGCCCGCCTCGGCAGCCATGACCTCCAGCGCGCCGCCCAACTGCTGGATCTGGTGGGCCTCAGCGAGCGCGGGGACGACAGGGAGAGCACGTACTCGATGGGCATGAAGCAGCGGCTTGGCATCGCTGGTGCGCTGCTGCCCGACCCGGACCTGCTCCTCCTGGACGAGCCGACGAATGGGCTGGACCCGCAGGGGATCCAGGAGATCCGCGAGTTGATGTGCGCTCTACGCGATCAGGGCAAGACGCTGTTCGTCAGCAGTCACATCCTCGCCGAGGTCGAACAGGTCGCCGACTGGCTTGTAATTCTCAAGGATGGCCGGGCGCTCTTCTGTGGACCGGCGCAGGACGTCAGCATGGGCCGATCCGAGCTCGTGGCCGTGCCCGAGGAGCGGGCGCAGCTGGCCGTTCTCGCACGAATCGTCCAGGACCA
Organism: Candidatus Dormiibacterota bacterium; assembly: GCA_035259145.1. Taxonomy (GTDB): domain Bacteria; phylum Chloroflexota; class Dormibacteria; order Dormibacterales; family Dormibacteraceae; genus CF-161. The sequence continues at coordinate 9,552 of DATFWQ010000231.1, forward strand.
CGGTTTTACGTTCGGGCAGGAGAACGGAAGCCTGCGCGTCCAGTGTCCGGTTTCGTTCGCACCCCGGCTCAATCGCCTGGCCGCTCAGGCGGGGGTGACCCTTGTGGAGCTGCGTACGAGCCAGGCCAGCCTCGAGGAGACCTTCTTCGAGCTGATCGGAGGAAAGAGTGATGCTTCGCTCACTGCGTAGTGAGCTGGTCAAGTTCCGGCGGCCCAGCCTCCTTCTGGGCACGACCGCGATGGTCGGCTTCATGGGGTTTGGCGCCTACTTTGGCATCGATCGAGCCGTGGCCGGTGGTGGGCCGATGGGAGGCAGGATGCTAGCCGAGCTGCGTACGAGTCAGGGGCTGGTAGCCCTGCTCGGTCACGTCGACCTTGTAGTCACGGCTATCGTCCTTATCACGGTGTCGGCAAACTTCGGCGCCGAGTGGTCTCAAGGAACGCTCCGCAACCTCCTGGTTCGGGAGCCGCGACGCCTGCGCCTGCTGGCGGGAAAGACGGTCGCACTGCTCCTGTATGCGCTCGGGTCCGCTGCGCTCGCCATCGCGGTCGGAACGGCCGTCGCCTTCGTCGCCGCCAACGACCACGGCCTCTCGACCACTCCGTGGACGTCATCGGATGGACTGTCAGACTTGCTCAAATTCGCCGGCAACGGGGCGCTCTCGATCGTTGGCTACAGCCTGCTGGGCATGTTCGTCGCCGTGCTCACCCGCTCCGCTCCGGCGGCCGTCGGTGTCTCGCTCGCTTATGCGCTGGTGGTCGAGGGCTTACTCGTGTCCCTCGTTCCAGACCAGGCTCAGTGGCTGCCAGGCCAGGTCTTCACGGCCCTGGCGAGCAGCAGCACGACGATCTCCTACTGGCAGGCGCTGGCCGCAACGGTCGCCTGGGGAGCCGTTCTGCTGGCGGCTGGAGGGGCGCTGTTCCGGTTTCGCGACGTGACCGCCTGACGCCCCGCGAACGTACCGACTTGTTGGGTCGAAGCCGCGAGCTACGACCCACGGCGGTGGGAGGAGGGCCGATCTGGTATCGCTGGTTACAATTCTGGACAGATGATCGGCCGAACGCAAGGTCTACGTGTCTAACGAGCACGATTCGCTGGCCACGGTTATCGACGCGCGGAGCGCCCGGCGAAAAACCCTCCCCCGAGACCGGGGTCCCCGCGAAGCCTGCTTCGTGGGGTGGGGAGTCGGGGGAGTAGCCGGCAAAGCCGGGGGAGGGGGTGACGTGCCCGAGCGGCGGCGGGTCTTCGTCGCCTGCGAAGGCGACGCCAAGCTGGTGGTGCTCGACCTCGTCGGTAGAAGGGTGACGGGTGTCATGGACGTGGGGGACGCGCCCGATGTGATGGCTGTCGACCCGGGCACGCACCTCGTCTACCTGCCCCTGACCGACGTCCGCGGCCATCCGGTGCTGCGGGAACTGGTCCCCGCATAGCCAGGCCGTGGCCCTGGGCTGGCTAGATCGGGACGGCAGGAAACTGCTGGTCTGCAGGACGCTTCGCACGTTCGGCTACGGCTTTCTCGCCGTGGTGCTCGGCCTCTACCTCCAGCAGCTCGGCCTGAACGCTTTGCAGGTCGGGCTTGTTCTCACCGCCGCCGTCGCCGGCTCGGCTCTGATGAACGTCCTCTGGTCGCTCGCCGCCGACCGTTTCGGCCGCCGCCGGACCGTCGCCACCATGGCAGTCCTGATGATCGCCGGCGGCCTCGTCTTCGCTTTTGCCGATCAGCTCTGGCTGCTGGTCCTGGGCGCCTTCACCGGCACCATCAGCGCGAGCAGCGCCGAGGTGGGCCCCTTCGTCACAGTCGAGCAGGCGATCCTGCCCCAGACCGCTCCCGACGAGCGCCGAACCTGGCTGTTCTCGATCTACGACACCCTGGGCAACCTTGCCGGCGCCGCCGGCGCTCTGTTCACAGGCGTGGTCGCGCTCTTCGCCCGTCTCGGCCTCAGCGGCGCGAGCTCATACCGGCCCCTGTTCGTCATCTACGCCGCGATCGGCCTGCTCAACCTGTTGCTCTTCCTGAACCTGTCCGCCGGCGTCGAATCCGCCCGCGTTGACGGCACGCGCAGGTTCGTGGGCCTCCATCGCTCGAGGGGTATCGTGGCCCGGCTTTCTGCGCTGTTCGCTCTGGACGCGTTCGGCGGCGGCTTCGTCCTCCAGTCCGTCGTGGCCTACTGGTTCCACGTCCGCTGGGGGCTCTCTCCGGCGACGCTAGGCCTCGTCTTCTTCTGGGTGGGCGTGCTCTCTGGCCTGTCTCTGCTGGCTGCAGGGTGGATGGCGGAGCGCTTCGGGCTGCTGAATACGATGGTGTTCACCCACCTGCCCTCCAATCTGCTGCTCTTCCTGGTGCCGCTCGCTCCCGCCGCCTGGCTCGCCATCCTCCTGTTCCTCGCGCGGATGAGCGTGTCCCAGATGGACGTGCCGACGCGGAAGTCCTACACGATGGCCGTGGTGGACCCGGACGAGCGCACGGCCGCCGCCGGGATCACGAACGTCGCCCGCACAGCGGCCGGTGCGGTCGCGCCGGTGATCAGCGGCGCAGCCGTCGGCTTCGGTGCGATCGGGCTGCCGTTCTTCGCTGCCGGTGCTCTCAAGATCGCGTACGACGGCCTCATCTACACGGTCTTTCGCAATGTGCACCCGCCCGAGGAGCGCCGGCCTCTCACCTCGACAGAGAGGTCGGAACCGCCGAGAGTTCGCTGACGACCTCCGCGTGATCGGAACCCGTGACTCAAACAGCCCGTGGCTGCTGCGGTGTCCCTGTCAGCGGCGGGTGCTGGTGCATACCGCACGCGAGCAGCGCCACGGCGGCGGCCGTCCAGGGCAGCGCCGGCAGCGCGCCGATCCAGCGGACGGCCAGCGCCAGCCCAGCTGCGCCCAGCACCACAAAGACGGACCGTAGCCGGTAGCCGGGAGCTACGGGCAGGGATGCCCCCACTGCCAGGAACAGGATGCCGAGCAGTGCGAAGCTGCCCGGGTGGAGCGCATAGCCGACGTTGATCCAGCCGGACGCCAGCGCGTAGCTGATTCCCACCGCGGCGCTGACCGCTCCGCCGAGCCTGGTGGTCAGCTGCACGAATAGGAGCACCGCGGCCGCGGTTTCCCCGGCGGCGCTCAGCCCGGCGAACAGCGCCGGGTGGGCCAGCACAACATCCGTCAGCACGGCCTGGACCGGCGGCCAGGGGTTGCCGCGAGCGAAGAAGCCCACCCTGGCGGAGAACTCGTGCTGGTACCAGCCCGGCCGGTACTTACCGGGGAAGGCGTTGAAGGCCCAGTTGGCGGCCAGAAGCAGCCGGGCGCTCAGCCATGACCAGTCCGCGCGCGATCGCCTACGCCAGGTGAACGCGAATCGTCCAGCGGTGATGGCTCCGTCCTCCGCTCATCACAGGATGACGACGTTGATCACGAAGCCGACGACGCCACCCACCACCGCCGGCACCCAATCGCTCCACGCGTCGGCGTTAGTTCCCCGGCCGGAGACGGCCGAGCCGGGAGCTCCCTCCACCACGGCTGGAAGACGGCGGGTCCCGTGGTTGAACCAGGGCAGGCGTGCAACCGAGGCTGGGCCGAGCGCCCCCGCGATCAGGCAGCCCGTGTCGCCAATACTGATGGCCGGCAGGAAGTCACCGTTGAGGCCCAGGAGGTTCGAGATCCAGCGCCAGACGGCAATGAGGGCGAAGCTTGAAAAGGCTCCCGCCGCCAGCGCGGCCGGCGCCCAGCGCATGACGGCAGCGGCCACTGCTACCGCGATCCCGGTCACTATCGCCGCCGCGAGGATCTGTCCGGTTGAGATCATGAGGTGTCCTCCCGACGCTGGTGAGGTGCGGGTAAAAACTCGCCTCCTGGTTCAAGTGCCACTACAAGGTTTCCTCGTAGATGGCCGCGCCGCAAGTCCTGGGCAGAAAGACGATCAGGCGCTGACGCGGCCCATCGAACGCCGTCGTGTGCGCGCCTTCTTCCGTCATGACCTGATCGCACCGCCGCATCACGGCAGTGTCGATCACGTCCACCAGACCAGGATTCCCGATGGCCACGTAGAGCAGCCGCCGCAGCGGGTTGTACCAGATGGCGTCAGGCTGACCGGCGATGGGAACGCTCGTGACTTCGCGGCCAGTCGAGAGGTCGAGCACCGAGACGGCGCCACCGTCACTTGCCACGAATGCGCGACCGCCGGTGACATCGAGATCGAGGCCGTGGGGACCGGGCGAGGAGACCGCCCACCGATCGACGAGGCGCGGCGGTTCACGGGCCACCACCGCGACGCAGCCGGGGTCACGGATGTTGACGAGGAACCGGTCCGCTGCGGCGTCGTAGACGCACCAGCGCGGCCGTCCTGGCAGGTCGACCTCGCCGACGAGCTCACCACTGCCGGCGGACAGCAGCCGTGCGCGGAAGTCCTCCACGTCGCCGACCAGGAGCGTCCCACTGCGGCCGTTCCAGGCGAGACCGTTCGGCCTCGGTCCTGTCGCGAGCTCTGTCATCACGGATAGGCTGCCGGCGTCGATGATCAGCACCTTGCCGGCGCCGCGCGCCGCGGCGAAGACGATCCCCTCGTGTTGGGCGCACAGCACGCCGCTCGCCTCCGGACAGCCTTGGATCGTGCCGGCGTGGACGAGCGAGTCGCCGTCGATGACATCGATGGTCCCTTCCGCGGTGTGTGCGACGAAGATGCGCCGGCTGGCCAGGTGGACGTCGCCGTGGTCGAAGCCGCTGTCTCGGTGGGGCGGGAGGCCGACGAAGCCGACCCGCGTCAGGGCCATGGCTACGACCTCTCCGCCACCTGCTTCTGGCACCAGGCGTAGAGGGCGTCGTACATCGGCGTCTCCAGGCGGATCTTCTGGTGGTCGTCGTCGCCGTGCACGAGGGCAAAGCCGTGTGCGATCGCCTTCAGCCCCGCGGCCTCGGGCACGATGCCGATGTCAGCCGCCACGTCCGCCCCGTGTACGATCCGCGCCAACAGCTCCAGACCCGAGTCTGTGAGACCGTACTTGACCATGATCGATTCGAAGCTGCAGCGGCCGTCCACGTGGCCCAGTTCCACTCCCTGCACGTCGTACGGGATGGCGCCATCGCGGGCCGCTACGGCCGCCACCTCCTCGACGGGGACGTACAGGAACTCGGCGTCCGGGTCGACGAATCGCCGGATCAGCCAGGGGCATGCAATGCGGTCCACGTTGGCGTTCTTCCGGGTCACCCACTTCATCAGCTCCTCTCCTTACGCCGACCTCTCGGCGTCAATGTGGCGGACTGGTCGTCACACCCAATAATATTATGTAACTTACGCTTCTAATGATGACTCCAGGCACTCCCAGCTGATGTCTGACACCACTACCCGATGGCTCGTCCTGGCCTGGCGGCTGCCGAGCGGGCCCAGCACGCCGAGGGTCACCGTCTGGCGATCACTGCGGAGACTGGGAGCGGCGGTGCTGACGCCGGGGGCGGCGATCCTGCCCTATAGAGACGACCTGCAGGAGCAGCTGGACTGGCTGGCTCAGGAGATCGAGGAGCTCGGCGGGGATGCCTGGGTCCTGCCGGTCGCCGAGCTGAGCCAGGTCGAGGAGCGAAAGGTGGGCGACCAGATGCGGGCCGACAGGCAGGCGGAGTATGAAGAGCTCAGCACCGACGCCCAGGCTTTCCTCGTGCGGGCTCCCCATCACCCCGGGCCGAACGACGACTTCGGGCTGCGGCTGAGGACCGAGAAGGAGCTGGTGGCGCTCCAGCGCCGGTTCCGCAAGGTCCGCGCGCGGGACTACTTCGACGCACCGGGCGGCCAGGAGGCGGCGCGGACCATCGATCGCTGCCTCGCGTTCCGCCAGGGAATCAGTTCCAAGCTGACCCTGGTCACCGACGACCACCCGCACTGAGGAGGCGGAGATCATGCACTTCATCACCCGCGAGCGGATCCACGTCGACCGCATCGCGACCGCCTGGGCCATCCGCCGCTTCGTGGACGCGGACGCCACGTTCGAGTTCGTGCCCAGGACCAGGGACCTCTCCGGCGCCAGCGGCATCCCCTTCGACCTCCGCGACGCCGAGCTTGGCCACCACCAGGGCCGGTGCACGCTGGAGGCCCTGATCGACAAGTACGAGATCGCGGACGAGGCGCTGGGGCGCATGGCTCGGATCATCCGGGCCGCGGACCTGCCCCAGGAGGACCCGGTGCCGGCGGTGGCGCCAGGCGTGCTGGCCATCTTCGACGGCATCCGTGACGGCTGCGAGACCGACCAGGAGCGGCTCGCCAGGGGGTTTGTGGTCTGCGACGCCCTCTATGCCTTCTGCCGGCAGACCAAAGAAGCGGCGTCCGAGCTCTAGGCCGATCCGCATGCTGGTCGAACTGACTGCGACGTGGGCGGACTAGCGAGGCAGGCGATTCGGCCGATTCCTGCCAGGGCCGGGCCAGCTCCTCGAGGGCGGCGCCCGAGCGGCAGCACCTGCTCCGGCGCCGCGAGTGGATTTACTCCGCTACCGCACGCTTGCCGGTCGCGGAGTCACCAGGCCCAGTCCCTGGGCGACGCGCGCGCCGAGGTCGGGATCCACCTTCATCCAGTAATCGTTGACCGCGCGCTCCTGGATGAAGCGCTCCACGCCCTGGCTCAGATGCCCGACTATGTTGCCGACCAGGTGATCCCGATCGGCCGGCGACATCACCTGCCGGTAGAGCATGCCGGGCTGGATGAAGTCATCGTCCTCCTTGTGCGGCTCCGATGATCCCACACGCTCGGGGTACACTGGGGTCTGAGAGGGAAGCCCCATGAAGGCGACTCTGACTGCTCACATACACATCGACGCCTGTGCCTGGAACCGGATTCAGGCCCGGGCCTCGCGAGAGCGCCGCCCACTGCCCGAGGTTCTGGGAGAACTGCTGGAGATCGCATCCGAAGAGCCTGCTTCCGCGGCGCCCACACCGAAGCTGGAGTATCAGCCGCCGCCGCTCACACGCCTCTGGCTTCGCCGGCATCCTGACACGATCATCGACCGCGACTAAGTTCCTACATTCGACTTTGTTGTAATCGAACACGCTGCGCCCGTCCTTGCTCAGGCGCCTTCAACCCGACGCGCATCACCGCGCCGCAGGTGGCACGGTCGGCGAAATGCCTATCTGGCGATGTCCTTGCGCGTGAAGCGCCATGAGCCCGCCGCCAGAGCCAGCGCGCCAACTGCCAGCAGTACCAGCACCGACGTGAGCTGCAGGCCATTGAGCAGCGGCGTGCCGTAGTAGTAGAAGGCGGACAGCCTCAGCGCCGCGTCGGGCCACTGCAGCTCCGGGCCGACGAAGCTGACCAAGAACCAGATCGCGAGCAGGAAGCTCACCAGGCCGGTGTCGACCGCCGCGCGCAGCCAGCCCGACGCCAGGTAGCCGATGGCGGCGATCAGCAGGCCCATGGGGATGATGCCCAGCGTGGCCGCGGCCAGGTTGCGCCCGTCGAGCTTCAGACCGACGGCCGCTGCGGTCGTGGCCGAGGCGACCAGCGTGAGCACCCCGATGGCGACCGTCGCGGTGGCGAGGGCGCCGAAGCGGCCCAGCAGCACGCGCAGACGCGACTGCGGCGTCGAGAGCACCAGCTCCAGACGCCCCTCCTCTTCGTCGCCCGACCAGCCGCTGACCTGGGTGACCGCGAACGCCATGAGGAGCACCGGCAGCAGGAGGAACATCGCGCTGAGCAGCGTGGCGTTGGTCTGGATGTCTCCGCCGCCGACCTTTTCGACCAGCGTCTTGATGAAGGAGGCCGACGTGGCCGAATAGATGCCGCTCAGCGTGTGCTCGACCTGCTTGACCGCGATGACCATGAAGGCGGCCGTGCCCGCGATGCCTACCGTCCACCAGAACGTCGGGACGGCGATCGTCGCCAGACCGCGCGCGTAGACCCCGCGCAGCGACCAGTCGCCCTCGGGCAGGCTTTCGCGCTGTGGAGCGGCGCGCCGCGGCAGCCGCAGCCACGCCGGCAGGGGCACGGCGCCTCCGACGTCGCGCCGTGCGAAGAGCCAGATGGCGGTGCCGCCCAGGACGAGCGACAGCGCCAGCAGGACGAGCATCCCGCCAGGGTTCGAGCCGTAGGTGGTCACCAGCGGCTTGCTCAGGTTGTAGTAGTAGACCGGGGAGATCCGAGAGAACCACTCGGTGCCGGGAAAGAGCCGGTGGACCGAGTCCACGACGATGAGCACCAGCAGCAGGCCGCCGGTCCAGCCGGCCGCGCGGCGGCGGTCGAGCGTGAACTGCGAGATCAGCAGAGCGAGCGCGCCGAAGACGGCGCAGACGAGCGCGAGGTCCAGCCCGAACAGCAGCGCGTCGCCCAGGCCGAATCCCGGGTTGAACGGCCGGCTGCCCACGAAGATCACCAGGCCGATCAGCAGTCCCATAGCGAGCAGCGCCGTCCCCATGGCCACGAGCTTCTCCACTGCGACCCGCACCCGTCTGCGTGGTGTCGAGAGGAGCACGTCAAGCGATCCGCGCTCCTCCTCGCCGCGCAGCATGCGGCTGCCCGCGAGCAGCGGCCAGATCGCCATCATGAGGATGAAGACGCCGATCTTCCAGGTCGCGTAGCCGGCGGCGGTGTCGACCGCGATCGGGGCGGCATTCCAGCTGAAGGCTCCGACCAGCTCGGTCAGGGCGGCCCGCCCGGCGGCTGTCCCCACGAGCGTCGTCGCAGCGGCCAGCGGCTGGAGCACGACCAGGCCCATGCCCACGCCCCACCCCAGGATCGCGATGCGGTAGCTCCTCAGGGTCCGGAAGAAGATGCTCCTAAACCACACTGGTGGCCTTCCTGGCGGCCCGGCCGTCCGCCTCGTAGTAGCGCAGGAAGATGTCCTCCAGGCTGGGCTCGTGACTGCTCAGGGAGACCACCCGGTGCTGTGCTGCCGCCTTGATCACCGCGTCGGCAGGGCCCTGCATCTCCAGGCGCAGGCCTAGCCCGCCGGCCGTCGTCTCGACACTGGCCACGCCGTCCAGCCGCTCGAACGCCTCGGCGGGGACGGCGCCGGCGAACAGTATGGTGACCTCGTAGCGCTTGATGTCCTTCACCTCGGACACTCCGCCGGCGCGAACGATCCGGCCCTCGCGGATGATCGCGACCCGGGTGCACCACTGCTCCACCTCGGTGAGGACGTGCGAGGAGAGGAACACGGTGCCGCCGTCGCGCCGGACCTCGTCGACCATCCGGCCGAACTCCTGCTGGTTGAGGGGGTCCAGGCCATTGGTCGGCTCGTCCAGGATTACCAGGCGGGGGCGGTGCATCAGCGCCTGGACCAGGACCACCTTGCGCTTGTTGCCGCTGGAGTACTGCCGGAACTTGCGGGTCGGGTCGAGGTCCAGCCGCTCTATCAGCTGCCGGAGGTACGCCTGGTCGACGCCCCCGCGCAGGTGGCCCAGGTACTCGAGGATCTGGCCGCCGGTGAGTTCGGGGTCCAGCGCGGGCTCGCCCGGCGCGTAGCCGACGAGCCGCTTGATCGCCAGCGACTCCCGCCAGCAGTCCAGCCCGGCGATCCGGGCCACACCGGAGTCGGCGCGGAGCAGCGCCATGAGCAGCCGGATCGTCGTGGTCTTGCCGGCGCCGTTCGGGCCGAGGAAGCCGAACACCTCGCCCTCCCCCACCTCGAACGAGACGTCGATGATCCCTCGGGCGCCGCCATAGCTCTTGGTGAGACGTTGCACCTCCATGATCGCCGTCATCGAATTCGTCCCTCCTCTGCTAACCGAACCACAGGCGGAGCGTGGCCCGGTCGAGCCCCCTGAACGACCCTCGAGGAAGCCCCAGGATGCGGTCGAGCAGCTCCAGCTGGGCCGCGTATACGCGCTCGAACGTCTCGAACGAGATCGTGCCCGCCAGCCGGGCGAAGTAGAATTCACCGGCCACCTCCTGGAAGGCTTGCACGTGCGCCACGATGACGATCGCGGTCTCGTCGGGGGAGCGGACCGTGAAGAGGCCCTCCTCGACACCCTGCCGCACGATGGCCGCGATGATCGGCACGAGGCGGTCCCTGGTGAAGCGCCGGAACTTCTCGCGCACGATCGCGTTGTCGTCAGAGGCCCAGGCCTCAATGGTGGCCTCCACCAGCTCCTTCCGCTCGCTCTTCCAGGCGGCGATGCCGCCGAAGAAGCCCTCCAGCTTCTGGAGGGCGGAGAGGTGCGGGTCGTCCAGGAGGGGCGCCAGCGTGGCCAGGGCCATGTCAGACATGCGCTCGACGGCGGCAAGGACCAGCGCGTGCTTCGAATCGTAGTAGTGGTAGAACGCGCCCTTGGACGCGTCGAGCGCCTCCAGGACGTCCTGGACGCTCATCTGCTCGTAGCCCTTCGTCTGGATCAGCTGCAGAGCCACGTCGACGAAGGCCTCCCGCCTGATCGCCTGCGCCGCCGCCGCCTTCACCGTGCGCGCCACCGGTCTCATCTTAGCAGACCGACCGTTGGTCTGCTCGGAAGACGCACTGACAGAGACATCCCACCTGACCCGCCTGGATGCGCTGCGGATGCATGCCTCACCGGTTGACAAGTCAGCGGTTGGCGATGAGACTTTGGGCGGCGCCGGTCCGCGCCGAACCTCGGCGGCTCACCCCAGCAGGGCCCATGACGAGGCAAAGGGGGACATTGAACCCTCGGACCCAGGGTCACAGCTTCGCCGGCCGCGAAGCCATCGCTGGGGGATGGAGTCGTGGTCGTTGGAGGCTAGTCGTGACCCAGGGTAGGGAGTTCAAGAAGCTGGTCCGTCGACGCATGCGCAAGACGGGCGAGTCCTACACGAGCGCCCGCGCTCATCTCCTGGGGGTGCCGTCGCACACCCGACCCGTCGCGCCACAAACAGCAGGGAGGACCGGCATGTATCCATTCGAGAAGTTCAGCGAGCGCGCCAAGAAGGTTCTCACGCTTGCCCAGGAGGAGGCGGAGCGGGCTCGTCACCACTACATTGGTACGGAGCACCTGCTACTCGGTTTGCTGAGGGTAGATGACGGGCTCGCCGCCAAGGTGCTCAACAACCTGGGCGTAGGGATCGACAAGGTGCGGCCGAGCATAGAGGCCGTACTGGGCGGCACCGAGCGCATCATCATCCAGCAGATCGTCCCGACCTCGCGCGTTAAGAAGGTGATCGATATCGCCTTCGAGCAGGCTGGGCAGATGGGCAACGAGTTCGTCGGCACAGAGCACCTCTTGCTCGGTTTGATGATCGAGGGCGAGGGAATCGCCTCACAGTTGCTCAAGGGCCTCGGAGCAACGCTGGATACTGTTCAGCGCGAGATCTGGCGGCTGCGCAGAAAGGGCGGGCTCGAAGCGACCGCGCGTGCGTCGGCGCGCACAGACCGGCCCGGCCGGTCCGTCTTGCGGATGGCTGCTGAGGATGCTTTGGGGGCTGTCCTCGACGCCGCCCAGGAGGCGGCGCAGAGGGAAGGCTCGCTGACACTCCGCGTGGACCATCTGCTTCTGGCGATCATGGAATCGGAATTCAACACCTATGCGCTCCTCAGTTCGGCCGTGCCTGACATGGGCTCCCTGCGCAAAAAGCTGAAGCCGCCGCGGGCAGTCACTCGTCTGGAGACTGCTTACTGGGAGACTCACAAGAAGAGTGTTCAGGCCGCATCGGCGAGAAACCACGAACTGGTCGCACAGCTGCGAGAACAGGAGGACAACTTGCGCGGTCAGCTCGACGCTGCAGTCGCGACATGGCGCCTCAGCTGGTCAGTCAATGCTTGAGGCAAGGAGTCGACGGGACTCCATGAAGCGCTTGAGAGTCCCGTACTGAGTCCTGACGAACCGCCGGTGCCATCCCCGGAGCGAGATAGAGCATCATCGGGCTTCCTGTGACGAGACCGGCGCGGCCCGATGGGGGTTCGGGGGAGTACCCGGCGAAGCCGGGGGAGGGGGCGTCTCTCCCCGCTGTTCCCGGCGTGAATCCCGAACGCGGTACCGGGCGGTCCCTCAGCGAGCCGTCGCCCGATTATATGTGCACCCTCGGCCGGACTCGACACCCCGTTGAGAATCACCACTCGCCCTAAAAGAGAGGGCTGCGTTCCACTCGGCCATGCCGAACACTGGGCCCATCCGGCGTGGTAAGGGGATGCCAGTCCATGAGGCAGGAGCGGCTCAGGCGTGGACGTCGAGGTGCAGTATCTCCGCGTCCACGAAGGCGTCACCCGCCCACGTGAGCCGGGCGCCCTCACACTGACGGAAGCCTCTCCCCCACCGCTCGTGAGCCCATCCGGGGAGCGCGACGGTCAATCCAGGTTCGATCAGCCCGCCGTGCGTGACGATGAGAGCCGCCTGGCCGTCGTCGACCCGCCCGGCGATCCCGGCCCACAACTCGGCCTGGCGTCGACCCAGGGCTGCAACGACACCACCTGCCTCGGCGGCGGCTACGTAGACGCGGTAGAGCTGGTTGTCTTCGCGGAGCTCCCGGTGCGCGATTTCCCTGGTGGCCGACTCCCACATCTCACCGCCTCCGAAGTCGAACAGATCGTCGACCGCAAACCCCATGGCGATCGCGGTCTCCACCGTGCGCGGGATGAGGCTGGCGGCGACATAGGCGAAGGGGCCCATCTGGGATCCGACCTCCCGAGCAAGCCGGACGCCCTCCGGCGAGAGGTGCGAGCCACGACCCTTCGCGTCACCCGCCCTGGTGTACGAGTGCCTGCGGATCTCCAGAGAGCACATTGCTCATCCAGTGTCGGTCAGGCGGCGTCTTTGACGTGCTCGGAGATGACGAAGTGGGCGGTGACGAGCGAGAGATTCATCACAGACAGGCGGGAATCTCCGCCGCCAGCCCAGGCATACGGGGTCATGACGAGAAGGTTCTGCCGGTCTGCCGGACTGGGTGACCCCCGCGTTCGAGCGACCTCAGGGCCATATTTGGCCTCCCGGTGACGAGACCGGCGCGGCCCGATGGGGGTCTCTCCCCCGCTGAGTCGGGGGAGTACCCGGCGAAGCCGTCGGAGGGGGCGTCTCTCCCCCTGCAGATCCTGATGGAGGCGGCTCTGACGCAGGCAGCCGGAGCTGGAAGACGGCGCCCGGACCCGGTCGCCTGGCCAGGGTCAGCTCGCCATGGTGCGCGTGCGCAATGGCTGCACCGAGTGCCAATCCGAGGCCGGCGCCGCCTCCCCGCCGCGTGCGCACGCTGTCGGCCCGGACGAACCGCCGGAACACCTCGTCGCGGAGGTCCTCTGGAATCCCGGCGCCCTGATCGGCGACCTCGATCAGCCACGCACCCTCCTCGCGCCGCGCACTCACAGTGACGTGGGCCAGAGCCGGGCTATGGCGAACGGCGTTTTCAACCAGGTTGTCGAGGGCGCGCCTCAGCAGATCCGGGTCGGCCTGGACCGTGCCTCCGTCCGGTATCTCCGCGACGACTTCCACCTGCTTAGCTTCAGCGACCCCGCGCCAGCGCGCCGCCAGCTCCTCGACGAGGTCGGCGACGTCGATCTCTCGGAGCAGGGGCCGAAGGCTGCCGGCATCTGCCTGGGCCAGGAGCAGGAGCTGTTCGAGCACGCGTCCCATGTGATCGACCTCTACCTGCACGCTCTGCAGCACCTTCTTATAGTCGGTGGCCGCGCGGGGCCGGGCCAGCGCGACTTCGACCCCTGTGCGAATCACTGTGAGGGGGCTGCGCAGCTCGTGCGAGGCGTCCGCGGTGAAGCGCCGCATCCCCTCGAAGCTTCGCTCGAGCCGGCTCAGCATCTGATTGAACGTGGCCCTGAGCTCACCGAGCTCATCGGCAGGCGTGGGCACGTCCACGCGGCGGTGCAGGTCCCGATCGCCGATCGACCGCGCGGCGGCAGCGATGGCGCGGACTGGCCGCAGGGTCCTCTCGACAAGGAGCCAGGCCAGCGCTGCGCCGACCAGGGTCACCAGGACGCTGCCGCCCGCGAGCAGGAGCAAGAGGCGCCGGGTGGTGGCCTGCAGCTCGGCGGTAGACCGGCTGACCACAACCACGACCGGCACCTGGTTGGGCTGGTCGCCGAGGGCCTGCTGCTCGTAGTAAACGCGGCGTGGGGCGCCGCTCCGGTCGTGCCAGTCGACAATAGCACCGCCCTGACCAGCGAATACGGACGCCGCACTCCTTGACAGAAAGGGGTCCTGCAGTATCCGGGCATCGGTACGCGCGACGACGCCGTCTTTAGTAAGGACGACGGCCTCGATCGGGATCTGGGCATCGCCCGCCGCCTCCGGCAGCGCCCCCTGCGAGTACGCGACGGTGCCGTCGGCCTGCAGCTGAAGGCCGCTCGATACCTTGTTCCACTGCTCGTAGAGCACGGCATCGGATTCCTGCTGCGCCGGGACAGTCACGAGCTTGAAGATGGCGTACGAGGTGACAAAGCCGGCCAGCCCCAGGATCAAAACCTGAAAGAGGATCAGCCGCGCGCGGGTGGAGGAGAGCAGCCGGCTCACCACCCTCAGCTCTCGGAGGGGTCGAACCGATACCCGGCGCCCCGCAGCGTGGTCCAGGGGTCGGCGGTCCCGGCCGCCACGAGCTTGCGGCGGAGCCGGCTGATGTAAGCCTCTACCAGGTTCTGGCTGGAGTCCGCGTCCCAGTCCCACACGTTGTCCAGCACCTGATCTCTGGTCAGCACCAGGCCGCGGTGGAGCATGAAGAACTCAAGGACCGCGTATTCCTTGGCGGTCAGCCCGATAGCGCAGTTTCCAACAGTCAGCCTTCGGGCGCCGGTGTCGAGCAGGATCGACCCCGCCCTCAGGATTGCCGTCCGGTCGGGGAGGTCGCGCCGGGTCAGGGCCCGGATGCGGGCGGCCAGCTCCTTGAGGGCAAATGGCTTGGCCAGGTAGTCGTCCGCACCGGCGTCGAGTCCCTGCACACGGTCATCCACCGCGGTGAGCCCGGTCAGCATAAGGATGCGCGATCCCACCCGCCGCCGCCGCAGCGTCCGCGCGACCTCGTAGCCGTCGCGCCCTGGGAGCATCACATCGAGCACGATGACGTCGTAGGCGGCTGCCTGCGCGGCGGCGAGCGCCTCCAGGCCGTCGCCGACCGTGTCCACCGCCATGCCCAGCTCCCGAAGCCCCCGCCGCAGGCTGCCGGCCACCTGCTCGTCATCCTCGACGATCAGGACTCTCATCGACAGGCAGATTAGTAGTCCTGCGCCGTGATTGGTCGGGTTTCAGGGAGCGTTCAGACAGCAGCCCTAGGCTCTGAGCCGGGATGCCACCGATGGACCTGCTCAAACGCCGGCCCACACGCCGGGCCGTCCTCGCGGCCGCGGTGGCTGCCGGGGCCGGCAGCGCCGCGCTAGGCGTCCTGACCAGCCGCGCCTGGCGGCCGTTCCCCGCCGACCGGAGCAGTGGCGGCTGGCCCTCGCCACTGCACACGGAGCGGGGCCGTCTGGCTCAGCTCCTGCGCCGCGCCACGTTCGGCGTCACTCAGGAAGCAATGGAGCAGGGGCTGCAAGACGGCTTTGACAGCACCGTCGACCGGCTCATGGAGCGGAGTGCCGAACCCGCCGGCCTGATCTCGCCGTCCGACCCGGCGCAGGGATCGACGCTGGCACTGAACGACCTCCAGCACTGGTGGCTGCGCCAGATGCTGAGCACACCGGCGCCGTTCGTCGAGCGCATGACCCTCTTCTGGCATGGTCACTTCACGACCGAGTACCAGAAGGTGGGGTATGGAAGTCCCTTCATCTACTGGCAGAACCTGACCTGGCGCAGACTGCGCCTGGCTCGCCTGGGACCGATGCTGCGTGAAGTCACCATCGACCCCGCCATGCTCCAGTACCTGGACCTGAGCGGCAGCGACGCCAGCGACCCCGATGAGCCGCCGAACGAGAACTACGCCAGGGAGCTCATGGAGCTCTTCACAATGGGGCCGGGCGCCTACTCCGAGGCTGATGTGAAGGCAGCAGCGCGCGCCCTGGCCGGGTGGTCGACGCCTCCACCCAACGCCACGGTCGACGTCGTGGTGGACGAGCAGAGCCAGGCCACCGAGCCGGTCGATGTCTGGTCGCAGCCATTGACAGGTGTCTTCGACCCAGGAGCGGCTTATAGCCGCAAGGTGACCTTCCTGGGCAGAACCGGCCGGCTCGGCCTCGACAAGGTGATCGACCAGATCCTGGCCCAGCCGGCCACGGCGCCATTCATCGTCCGCAAGCTGTGGCGCCACTTCCTATCCCCCGCGCCCGCCGCCGACGCCGTGCGCCGGCTGGCGGGTGCGTTTCG
>DATFWQ010000232.1:0-2715 GCA_035259145.1 Candidatus Dormiibacterota bacterium
GAGGTCGCGAGTTGGCTCAGATTAGTGCGCACCTGCCGTCCGCTCAGCAGCACTCCGTCCGATACAGAACTCGTTCCCCTCTGGGTCGGCGAACACCACCCACCCGGTCCCGTCATCCCGACGCCAGTCGTCTAGCAGCACCGCGCCCAGATTGATCGCGCGCTCGACCTGCTCGTCTCGCTTGGTCGAGGTCGGCCAGAGATCAAAATGGATGCGGTTCTTCGCCGTCTTCCCCTCCGGGACACGCAAGAACAACAGGCCCAGTTGACCCAAGGTCGGTATGACCAGTACCGAATCGTCCTGGGGCATGTCGCCGGGCCGGATCTCGCGATCGAGCAGCGCGCCCCAGAACACGGCGAGCGCGTGCGGGTCGCGCGCGTCAAAGGTGAGCTCGTGAATCTCCAGCGCTCGATCTTTGCTGTCTGTCATGGCTTCCAGCCAACCACGCGCTGCGTGCACTGCCGAATCAAATACATCCCGCCGATGCTTCACGTTCCTCACGGCCCCAGCGCTCACGCCCGGCGTGCTCGTGATGCCTTGGGACGCCGTCCCGAGTTGGGCCATGTTTTGGCTCTGAGCGCTGCCACAGGTTGCTGACCTTGGCTTTCGTGGCTGCTGCAGGCTGAATCGCGCACTAATCCGCGTTCACGACTCAGAACTGGACGGCCACGCCGAGATCGTGGTCGATCTGGCTGGCGGGCGGCGGTGTCACCGAGAACCGGATGCCGAAATCGCTGAACGTGAAGTCGGCCGTGTAGATCATCTTTCCTGCCGTACCGGGCTTGCCGCCCGCGACGAACACAGTAGTCTGCGCCAGGCTGCGGATGTGTCCCTGGCTGTCCACGTCCACCGTGCAGGTGATGCTGTCGACGAGGCCCCGAGTACCTTCCGGATGGGAGACGGTGAACCTGTATCGAGTGCCGGTCCAGCCCGGGCCGGACACCGATCCCTCATTGAGGACCTTGGCACCGGATTTGAGCAGCGCGAGCAGGGCTTGCGGGTTGAAGGGCCGGTCTGAGTTGAAGTCCCACGCGAGCTGCGCCCCCGCTGATCCGTACGGAGGCTGCGTGTCCTGTAGAGGTTCCTCCGTCCAGGGCTTGCCTCCAGTGTCTGTCCTGGCTTGGCGAGGGGGAAGCTTCGTGTACGCCTTCTGGCCAACAATGAGGGTGCGCCACCCATTCGACAGCGTCTCCTCGCCCAGGTTCCGCTTCAGGTCGAGTTTGCCGGTTATGTACAGCGGCGATGGGAAACCGAGCGGGCCTGGCACCGTGTTGTGCTGGGTAACGATCAGGTTCATGCGGAAGCTCTCCGCCGCGGCCCGCGATAGCGCACCAGTCACCGCCGCGAGCGCCGGTGGCGCTGCGGCCACAGTCACTGACAGCAGCACCGCGGCAGCGGTCCCGGCCGCCGCCGCTGCTGCGCCCGCCGACACGAGGGCGCGGGTTCGGCGGCGGCGCGCGTACCGGCGGCGGACCGCGCGCAGCAGGCCGTCCCCGGCCGTATCGGGATCGGCGGGCACGGTCTCGAAGGCGGCCGCCAGCAGGCGCCGGGCCTCGCGGGCCTCATCGGTGTGAACGTCTTCCACGTTGCCCTCCATCACAGACCATTGCCCTCATCCACTCCCCGAACCTGACGACTCGTTGACTCCGGAAGAATCCAGTTCAGCGAGCGACTCGCGCAGTGCCCGGAGCCCGCGATGCGCGTGTGTCTTCACCGCGCCGGCCGAACAGCCCAGCAGGGAGGCCACCTCGGCTTCCGGCAGGTCCTCGCAATAGCGCAGCACCAGCACGGCCCGCTGCTGCCTGGGCAGCTGGGCCAGCGCCTGCCGGACCAGCGCCCCGACCGCGTGCCGTTCGGCGGGGTCCTCGCCTGCCGCCGCCTCCGGCACCTCGGGCACCGGCGTCTCCTGCCGCCACCGCGCCCGCCACCAGGACCGGCGCGTGTTCACGATGATCCGCCGCAGGTAAGCGTCTGGCTCGCCCGATGTGTCGATCCGAGACCACGCCCGGTAGAGCTTCAGCAGGCTGGCCTGCACCAGGTCCTCGGCCGCGTCCGGATTCCCGGTCAGCAGCGTCGCCACCCGCAGGTGATGCTCACCCCGCGACCGCACGAAAGCGGTGAACCGCTCGTCGAACTCCTCAGCACCACGCCGCATCATCCCTGCGCTCCGCTCGGCCAGCTCTACTACCTGACACGCAGTCGGCCAGGCCGGAGGTTGACACTAAGGGCGTAAGAGCCCATGGCGTGGACCTCGGGCACGATCGAGGTGCCGACTTCTCAGGATGCCTCGGTCCAGGGCCCCCCGGGGACAGCAGCACAGAGCCGATGCCGGTCGGCAGCGGTACCCGCGCGCGCCGTAGAAGTGGATCTCAGCGATCGCGTCCGGGGCGCGCCGCCTCAGCCGGAATGAACTCCGCACAGCACTCGACTGCATCTCAGGTGCGCACTAACGACGTAGTGCGCAATAGGGCGATCACGGATGATGCCTGATGGGTGCGTGTCCGTGGCCATGAGAAAGTGGCTCTGGCCCACTTTCCGTGACGTGATCTGCCCGGCGTGTCCCGTGGCGTCGTTATCATGATGTTTGTGATCATGCCTGCCGTGCGATCTTGAGGCTCTCCCTGTTCTTGTTCCTCATCTGGCCGACCTGGCCATCGAGCGGGTCGTCAGTGTGGGCAGGTCGGTGCGCGTGTTTGCCCGGACGTGTGCCAGCGA
>DATFWQ010000233.1:0-7199 GCA_035259145.1 Candidatus Dormiibacterota bacterium
GGGCGCTTGGCGACCCGGTCCGGTTTCGGCTCCTGCGTGAGCTGCCGAACGAGGACGCCGCCGAGATACCGGTCGGTGGCCTGGCAAAACGTCTCGGCGTCGCCGACACCGTGGTATCGCAGCACCTGCGTGTCTTGAGCGGGTTGGGGCTGGTCGGCAGCCGTCGCAGCGGCCGGACGGTCCGCTACTACGTCAAGGCCGCGGCATTGCGTGCAGCGCGCGAAGTTCTGGCCAAGAGTCTGCCGGCCCTGTTCGGCGGCGCCTCGGAGCAGTCTCGACTCTCTGCCCGGAACCAGCTCTACGGCAAGGTGATCGAGCTGGTCCGCGGCGACGTGACGTGCGAGGTCACGATCGACATCGGTGCCCAGCTGGTGACCGCGGTGATAACCAACGGCTCGGTCGACCGTCTCGACCTGCAAGTGGGGGACACGGCGGCGGCTGTGTTCAAGGCTCTTGACGTGATCGTTTTGAAGTGGGGAGGCAAGCAGTGAAGATTCGCGCCCTGGCATTTGCTGCCGTGATGGCCCTGGGCCTCGCAGGCTGCGGCGGCGTTGCGGCCACACCCTCAAGCCCGACTTCGGACACGGTCAGCGGGGACCTGACCGTTCTCGCTGCAGCCTCTTTGACGGCGGCCTACAACGAGATCGGGCAGGACTTCACGAAGGCACATCCCAACGCGAAAGTCACCTTCAGCTTCGGCGGCTCCGCGATTCTGGTGACCCAGATCCTCCAGGGCGCCCCCGCCGACGTCTTCGCCTCCGCCGACCAGCCCAACATGCAGAAGCTGGTCGATGGGAGCCTCGCCGACGGCAAACCAGCCGTGTTCACTCAGAACAAGCTTCAGATCGTCGTCCAGGCCGGCAACCCAAAGAAGATCGCAGGGCTGGCCGACCTGGCCAACCCCAACCTGGCGGTCGACCTCTGCGCGCCGGCTGTGCCTTGTGGAAGCTACGCGGCCCAGGCGTTCGCCAGAGCCAACGTCAGGGTGACCCCGAAGAGCCAGGAGCAGGACGTGAAGTCAGTCGTCACCAGGGTGTCCCTGGGAGAGGCGGACGCCGGCATCGTGTACACCACGGACGTGAAGGCCGGTGGCCCCTCGGTCGCGGGCGTCGACATCCCGGCAGACCAGAACGTCATCGCCAGCTACCCCATCGTCCGGGTGAAGGGCACCAGGAACCCCACGACGGCGAACGCCTTCATCGACTGGGTCGTGGGTGCGATGGGACAGAAGGTTCTCGCACAGTACGGTTTCACCAGGCCCTCGTGAGGCAGGCCGGGCACCGGCTCGGCCTGCCCCTTGTCGGGCTCGGGGCTCTCGCGTTGTCCATAATCGCGCTGCCCCTGATCGGGCTGCTGGTGAAGGCCCCCTGGCAGAACGCCTGGGCCTATCTGACCGCGCCTGCCTCCCGCGACGCCTTGCGCCTGTCGCTGGTCTGCTCCCTCTCGGCGACCGCGATCGCCTTGCTGCTGGGTGTGCCCCTGGCCTGGGTGCAGGCCCGCCTGGAGTTTCCCGGCAAGGCCCTTCTGAGGGCCGTTACGACCCTGCCGATGGTGCTGCCGCCGGTCGTCGGCGGGGTGGCGCTGTTGTTCGCGTTCGGGCGCCGTGGGCTATTGGGCCAGGTTTTGTTCGACGGCTTCGGCATCCGGCTCCCCTTTTCGACCGCCGGTGTCATCCTCGCCGAGACGTTCGTGGCAATGCCCTTCCTGGTCATAACCGTGGAGGCGGGGCTCCGCTCGATGAACCTCGGCTTCGAAGAGGCGGCGCGGACGCTGGGAGCGAGCCGCTGGACGGTGTTCTACCGTGTCACTCTGCCGCTCATCGCTCCCTCGCTGTTCGCAGGGGCCGTTCTCTGCTGGTCGCGAGCTCTCGGTGAGTTCGGCGCGACCATCACGTTTGCCGGCAACCTGCCTGGCACCACGCAGACGCTACCCCTTGCCGTCTACCTCGAGCTGGAGACGCGACCGGAAGCGGCGATCATGCTCAGCCTTGTTCTCGTGGCCGTCTCGATCACCGTGCTTGCCGCACTGCGCGACCGCTGGCTTGCTCTTTGAGCTTGCGGGCCGATGTCGAGCTGGTGCTCGGCCGTCTCCATCTCGAGGTGGACCTTGTGATCGAGGAGGGAGAGGTTGTAGCCCTGCTCGGTCCCAACGGGGCCGGCAAGACGACGCTACTACGGGCGCTGGCTGGTCTTCAGGAGCTGCGCGCCGGACGGATCGAGCTCGACGGCCAGGTCCTCGAAGACGTCGCCGGCCGTGTCCGGCTGCCGCCCGAGCGCCGTCCGGTAGGCGTTGTCTTCCAGGACTATTTGCTGTTCCCCCATCTGAGCGCCCTGGACAACGTAGCCTTCGGCCTCCGTTCTCAGGGTGTCCGCGGACGGGAGGCCCGCGCGCAGGCCCTGGTCTGGCTGGAGCGAGTCGGTCTCGAGGATCAGGCAAACGCCCGACCGCGCACGCTCTCGGGGGGGCAGGCGCAGCGCGTTGCGCTGGCTCGCGCGCTCGCGATCAACCCTCGACTCCTGCTGCTTGACGAGCCGTTGGCTGCGCTCGACGCGTCCACGCGGCTCGAGGTGCGGCGGGAGCTGAGGCGGCACCTGGACTCATTCCCAGGGATCCGGCTCGTCATCACGCACGATCCTCTGGAAGCGATGGCTCTCGCCGGTCGACTGGTGGTCATCGAAGCCGGACGGATCGTGCAGAGTGGGAGCGCCGCTGAAGTAACGGAGCGGCCTCGCTCTCGCTACGTTGCCGACCTGGTTGGAGTGAATCTCTTCCGAGGCAGGGCCCGCGGCGAGACCGTGGAGCTGGATGGAGGCAGCCAGCTGATCGCGGCCGGCGCCGGCCAGGGTGACGTGTTCGCGGTGATTCACCCCCGAAGCGTGTCGATGTGGCGTTCTCGTCCGGATGGGACCCCTCGCAACGTCTGGCGTGGGACCGCCGCCGGGCTGGATTTGGAGGGGGAGCGAGTGCGCGTCCGGGTCGCCAGCGTTCCGCCGATCGTGGCCGAGGTTACTCCTGCCGCAGTCGCGGCCCTGCGGCTGCATGAGGGCGGCGAGGTCTGGGTGACAGTAAAAGCGACCGACGTCAACGTCTATCCGGCATGAGCGCCACCTTCGTGGCGCGGCCGACCGGCGTTTTTCTGGAGTCCGCTCTGACCTACGTTCCGGCTCTGCTGTGGGCGGTCGCGACGCAGGCGAGTTCGAGCAGGAGGTCCATGGGCAGACACTCCCAGCCCGCCTCCCACGCGGCCAGCTGATCAGCTGTTGGTTCGCCTTTCCCGGTCTCGCGGCGGACCACGGACGCGAACTCTTCCCGATCCAGGCCCGTCCACCCACGAAGCCGGCGCACGGCATGCGCTACCTCGGCTGTGACCTCCCCGGAGCTCCGTGTGCCCGCGAAGCCGAGACGAGCTGCATACTCAGCGGCTCTGCCCTGCTCCACGAGCCGCGACATCGCACGGAGGACCTCGTGCCAGGCTCGGCGCTGGTCGCTGGAATCTGCTTCTTGCCGGCTTCGGACCTCCAGGCGATTGCGGGCCTGCTCGAGGCAGTAGATGCACACCTGTGCGCTTCGTCCTGGCTGCACTGGTCGGGAAGCCGCCTGATGCCTCCCACAGAACGAGCAGTGCAGCTCCATGCAGTCCACGTGAACGGGCCGGCCGGCAGCCTTGAGAGCCGCGAGAGACGAACGCACGCAAGCGTGGCAGATACGGGCCACGCCGCGATGGTCGTCGGCACGAGCCATCACGACGGCTGGGCCCTGATCCCTGCCACAGAAGGAACACCGATTACCCGGGGTCCGTTCCTGTCGACCCATCCCCCTCCAAAAGACGCCACCGGACCGGCCGGCAGAGGCACGCTCACCGATAGCGGTTCGCTAGAAGGAACGCCCAAGCCGACGCACTTACCCGATTTGTAACGAAACGAGTCTATGCGAGCCCTGCCCCGGCGATCCGCTCGTGCCGGCGCCACCGCGTGGGGTGATCTTTTGAGGCATCGCCCGAGCCACTTTCGTCCACGGTGCCGGACAATGTCGCCGATGACAGGACTCGGGGCTGTGGCCTTCACGCTAGCGGCGGCACGGTGACGGGTCTCCTCCTGGCGGGCACCACAAGCCCGGCCGCTTGCGGGTGAGCGGTCGCCGGCTCGGAGTCAGCGTGCCCATGGAGGCACCACTGAGCCAGCTGCCGGCGCTCGCCCGGTTCGTGGAGGAGCTCGGCTACACAGACGTCTGGAGCCTGGAGTCCAATGCTCTTGACGGCTTCACACCGCTTGCCGCAGTGGCTGCAGTTACCGAACACGTCCGGCTCGGCACCGCCATCATCCCGGCCTGGACCCGGCCGGCCGGGCTCCTCGCCATGCACGCAGCCGCGATGGCTGAGCTCGCGCCGGGCCGCTTCGTGCTCGGACTCGGCTCATCGACGGAGGTGGTGGTGCAGCAATGGTTTGACGTGCCGTTCTCGCGGCCGCTCACCCGAACCCGCGAAGCGGCGCTGGCAGTCCGCGCGCTTCTGAGCGGCCAGCGCGTCCGCGCGATGAAGCTGCGCAGGCCACCCAGGGCGCGCGTCCCGATCTACATAGCGGCTCTCGGTCCGAAGATGCTGCGGCTGGCAGGGGAAGTGGGCGATGGTGTCGTCTTCTTCCTCTGCGGCCCTCGCATAATCCCTGAGTTGCTGGCCGAGGTCGGGAGTGATGTCGACTCGGTGGCCCGCCTCGTCGTGCTGCCGGGCCTGGGCTCTCAGGTGCGGCTGGCTGCTCGGCGCGTCATCGCCACCTACGCGCTGGTGCCGTACTACGGACGTTCTCTGGCCCGGCAGGGCTTCGAAGACGAGGTAGCGGCGGTCGGGGCCGCCTGGCATTCAGGCGATCGCGAAGCGGCGGCTGGACAGGTCTCGGACGCGATGGTGACCGAGCTGGTGCTGACAGGGACTGAGGAGCAGATCGCTGACCGCCTGGTTGCCTATCGGCACGCTGGCTTGCGAACCCCGGTCCTCGCCATGGGAAGCGTCGAGCCGCACGGTGCTGGCGACGCCGGCCTGCGCAGGCTGCTGGAAGCTTTCGCGCCCGCCCACACAGTAGGCTGACCGGCGGAGGACAACGCATGACCACAAGCGCTCTTGCCAGGAAGCTCCTTGTCAGGCCAGGCCACCGTGTCGCGGTGATGAACGCGCCACCCGGCTACGCAGACCTGCTGCGGCCGCTGCCGGAGGGCGCCGAGCTGGTCGATGCGCCCGTGGAGGCTGTTGACGTTGTGCAGCTTTTTGTCCGGGATTCGGCCGACCTGGAGCGCACCGGCCCGGCCGCCATCAATGCGATGAAGCCCGACGGGCTGCTCTGGATCTGCTACCCCAAAGGCGGCCAGAAGGCTGGCACCGACCTCCACCGGGACATCTTGTGGGACCTGATGGGTAAGCAGACGGGTCTCGTGGGCGTCTCGCTGGTGGCGGTGGACGAGAGGTGGTCCGGAATGCGCTTCCGAGCTGCCGACAAGGTCGGCACCTGAGCCCGGCCGCGCCATGAACGCCCGCTGGTTGGCCGTCGCCCGAGGCGACAGCACTGCCGACGTCGTGCTTCGCGGCTGCCGGGTCTTCTCGGTCTTCACACGTGAATGGCTGGACGTCGACGTGGCGGTCTTCGAGGGCCACGTGGTCGGGCTGGGTCGATACGACGGGCAGCACGTTCTGGAGCTCGACGGAGCGTATCTGGTGCCCGGCTTCATCGACGCCCACGTGCACATCGAGTCGTCAAAGTTGACCCCCGACCAGTTCGCCCGCGCGGTGGTGCCACGTGGCACGACCGCCATCGTGGCCGACCCCCACGAGATCGGCAACGTGCTCGGCTCGGACGGCATCCACTGGCTGCTCGACACACTTGACGCGCTCCCCCTTGACGTTTTCGTGATGGCGCCCTCCTGCATTCCGGCTTCACCGTTCGAGTCGCCGAGACAGGAACTGGGCGTGGGCGCCATCAGCGGCCTGCTCCGCCGCCGGCGGGTCATGGGCGTCGCCGAGATGATGAACTTCCCGGGCGTGATTGCCGGCGACGACAGCGAGCTGGCCAAGCTGAGCACGGGCCTGACCGACCACGTCGACGGACACGCGCCCGGCGTCAGCGGGCCGGCTCTCAACGCCTACGTGGCGGCCGGGATCGCGTCCGACCACGAGTCGACCACGTTCGAGGAGGCCCTGGAGAAGCGGCGCCTGGGAATGGCTGTCATGCTCCGGGAGGCTTCGAACGCGCGGAACCTGATTGACCTGCTGCCGATGGTGAGGGCCTACGGCCCGGACGGCCTGATGTTCTGCACGGACGATCGGGAACCGGACTTCATAGCCGCCGAAGGACACATCAACCAGATGGTCAGAACGGCAGTGGCTCACGGTGTCGGTCCTGAGGACGCTCTGGTGATGGCCACGTGGAACCCGGCGCTCTTCCACAGGCTGCCGCGCCTGGGTGCGATCGCGCCCGGCTACCAGGCAGACCTCGTGGTGCTGGACGACCTTGACCGCTTCGAACCAAGCCTGGTCCTGAAACGCGGCCGGGAACCTGAGTGGGCTCAGATTCGGGTTCCCGAGTGGGCCCTCCGCACGGTGCGGCCCGCGCCGGTGGACGCGAACTCGTTCCGCGTACCGGCAAGCGGCTCCCGTGTACGCGTCATCCGCATCATCCCAGGACAGCTGCTCACGGACGAGGAGATCGTCGATGGCCGTTTCGACGACGGTCGGCTCGAGGCTGACCCCGAGCGCGACCTTGCGAAGATCGCAGTGGTCGAGCGCCACCATGCGACCGGCCGGATCGGGGTCGGCTTCGTGACAGGTACCGGGCTCCGGCGTGGAGCCTTCGCCTCGACTATCGCGCATGACGCACACAACATCGTCGTGGTAGGCGCTGACGACCACGACATGGTGGCCTGCGTCGTGCGCCTTGCCGAGATCGGCGGGGGAATCGTCGTCGCCGAGCGTGGCCGAGCGACGGCCGACCTGCCGCTCCCGGTGGCCGGCCTCATGAGCGACCGGCCGCTCGAGGAGGTGACGGCAGAATTGAGGCGGCTCGAAAGCCTGTTGCAGAACATGGGAGTGTCCCTGACCGCCCCATTCATGGCTCTGAGCTTCCTGGCGCTGTCGGTCATCCCGAAGCTGAAGATCACCGACCGGGGCCTGATCGACGTGAACCGCTTCGAGGTCGTGCCGGTAGTCGTTTAGGGGA
>DATFWQ010000234.1:0-11108 GCA_035259145.1 Candidatus Dormiibacterota bacterium
TCGACGCGAGTTGCAGATCATCCGCGATGACCTGCACTGCACGGCGGTGCGCCTGTTCGGCAACGACCTGGACCGACTCGAGTCTGCTGCCCGCTACGCCGCCGGCCTGGGCCTCGAGGTCTGGTTCTCGCCGTTCACCTACCAGCTCGGCCCTGAGGAGATGCTCGCCCTGCTCGCCGACGCTGCCGAGCGCGCCGAGCGGATCCGCCGTCTGGGTGCTGAGGTCGTCTTCGTCACCGGCGCCGAACTGAGCCTGTTCAACACCGGGTTCATGCCTGGCGACAGCCTCCATGAGCGAACCGGCAAGCTGCTTCAGCGACAACCGGAGATTCGTGAGCTGCTGGCCGGGCTGCCTGCGCGCATGAACGCCTTCCTGGCCAGGGCCGCCACCGTTGTCCGCGAGCGGTTCGGCGGGAAGGTGACGTACGCCTCGGTGCCGTTCGAGGGAGTGGACTGGACGCCGTTCGACATCGTTTCTGTCGACGCCCACCGTTCGAAGGAGATCGCTCACGTCTACCAGCAAGGCATTCGCACGCTGGTCGCCCAGGGGAAGCCGGTTGCGATCACCGAGTTCGGCTGCACCACGTACCATGGCGCAGCCGACCACGGCGCCCTTAGTGGCGCGATCATCGAGTACGACGGGACCGCCCGGGTGCGACTCAACGGCGACTACGTCCGCGACGAGCAGGAGCAGGCCACCTACCTGCGTGAACTGCTGGACGTCTTCGTTGCGGAGGGCGTCGACGCCGCCTTCGCGTGTACCTTCGTGTGCTACGGCTTGCCACATCGCAGCGATCCCCGAGAGGACCTCGACATGGCCAGCTGGGGCGTGGTCAAGGTCCTCGAGCACCGCCTGGGGAACACCTACCCCGACATGCCCTGGGAGCCCAAGGCTGCGTTCAGCACCCTCGCCGACTACTATCGCGGCCTGGGGGATGGCACAGGCTCCTCGCTGGTCTCAGGCGGGAGCCGCAGCACCGAACGCGAAGTCGCAACCAACCACACGTCGAACGGGAACAGTGTCAGTACCGTGATCGGACCGTCGGCTGATTAGCGCGGGTCGGGCCCTTACTGCTTCCAAGGGAGCCTGATGCCCGCCCGGAGCCGGCCGCAAGAGCTATGAGGCAAGAAATCGTCGAGCCCATGATCGCGCTGGCCACCGCGAGCTCCCACGTCGATGCGGTGGGCCGGTAGTCCGCTCCCGTCCAAAGCGCCTGCAACAAGAGAAGCGCGAGGATCAGGCGTGGGTTAACCGCCCCGCGCCTTCCACGTTCCGCCCATATCTCCCGCGCGCCACGGCACTGGATCATTGGCTCCGGTAAGGCCTGGGGCCGGCCTTGCTAGACCAGTTATTCGGGAGAGGAGGAGAGAATGAGGGATAGGCAGGAGGGTCGCCCCAGGCTGGCGGTGGGGAAGGTCCGCGCACTTGTTGTGAGCGCGGCCCTGTTTCTGGCCACTGCCGGTTGTGGGGAGACCGGCACCGCGTTGACGCAATTGTCCTCGCCGACCGCCTCAGCCACCGCAACGCCTACGCCAACCCCCACCAGTGCGCCCACTCCGGTCCCGAGTGCTGCCCCTACAGCAACGCGGCCGCCGGCGCCTCCGCCGACTCAGGCACCACCTCCCCCGGCTCAGGCACCACCTCCCGCGGCTCCTGCGTGCAAGGCTCAGGCTCCGAGCAACCCGTGGGGATATGACTTCTGTTCGGGGAGCTTGATCACAGCCGCACCTGGCACGTTCTGCTCTTACTTCGCCTGCATTGGCAACTTCTGGAACGGTCGCGGCTACGTCGAGCAGTGCCAGGATGGGATGTTCAGCAAGTCCGGCGGCATCCAGGGCTCCTGCTCATACCATGGCGGCAACCAGCGGCCGCTCTACTCGCACTGACACCATATCCGGGGGCGGAGCTTTGTGCCCAGTCGCCTGTGGCAGCCCGGCAGTCTCGGTAGAACCGGACCTTCACCGTGAAGGCGTCAGCGCTGTTCCATGCTGGGATCCGCTGCCCACATCACTCGGATGGCCGACTCGCCGGCGCCCGGCGACGTCATCGTCACGACCGGACCATCCAGCTCAAATGTGATCCACCGGCAGCACTCCCTTTCGATGTCGACCAGCTGGCGCAGCGCTTCGGCGCTTCCGGGGTGGACCTCGAGGCGTAGACCGCCGGTGACCTCTTCACGCGAGACAAGGGAGAGCCGGAGCAGCTTCTGCCAGGCCGCTTGCGTTTCCCGAAGGTCGTCCGGCGTCAGAGTGCAGCTGATCGTGTCTGAGGTGGCTCGATAGGTCTTCATGTAAGTGAACTTTGCGACTTCCGGCGTTGATCACGCCGCATCCGCCGATACGGAGATGAGAATGATGGGAATTTCTGGGGCGCGGGGGTGCCCCGTCCACCTCGCGCCCGCTCTTGTTTACCAGTGTGTCGTCCGCGAGCAGGGTCAATCGATCATATGGCACCGGGCGCCTACAGCTGGGCGCCCGGCCTGGGCTGAAGTCCGGCGGTGACTACGTCCGGAGCGGGCCGAGCATATACCCCAGCATCAGCGCCAAGCGGTCCGCGATGTACTCGTCGCGCTCCGGCTCGCCGACATCCAGCCACGCAAGGATCGCTTCGTGCGTGACCGCTGTTACCAGCCGCGCCGCCCAGCGACGGACGTGTGGATCCTCGATCAGCGGCTCCAGCAGACGCTCCGCCTTGATCGTGCTGCGCGCTCGGATGTCGCCGGCGATGTCCGCGAACTCCGGCTCGCGGGCCGCGTGCTCGTGCAGGAGCCGGTACGCGTCTGGAAGCTCCCGCGCCACCCGGATGGTGGCAAACAGCGTGGACCTCGCCTCCGGGATGGCCTGCTCGGCACCGATCCCCTCCAGCGTCGCCGGCACGTGCTCGAGGGCGGTCAGCCGCGATCGTACTTCGTTTAGTACGGCCTCGTAGAGCTCGTGCTTCGAGTTGAAGTGACGGTAGAGCATCAACTTGCTGACGGCGGCCTCGGCGGCGATGTCGTCCATTGACGTGTCTGCATAGCCGCCGCGCGCAAACGTTCGCGACGCCGCGCGCAGGATGCTGGCCGCCCGCTCGGCACGTGGCAGCAGCTTCCGCTTGCCGGGCGTCGGCGTCGCCATCGAGCTATACGTATCCGCTGCCCACGCTGGTCAGGGGCTCGTCGGCCGTCTGCTCGCCACTGCGGGCAGGGCCAGGAGCGCGGCCACGAAGATGCCTCGGGCCAGAGCGTCGCTGGTGAGGTCCAGGCCCTCGCCCAACCTGAACCCGAGGGGGAACGTGCTCCCGAGCATCGGCAGCCAGGCTTCGAGGGCGGCGTCCAGCAGGGCGACGTAGGCGGCCACGCCGAGGATCGCCGGCCAGCCGCGGCCGCGGACGACCGCGAGCACCGGCAGCAGGGCGAGGGCGAACACGACGCCCCGCGCGTACTCCTCGGCCCAGGTCACCGCCGCCGGGGCCGGAGGGTTGGCGATGTGCGCCTGGGCGATGTACGCCGGGTCGTGGTAGTACCTGGAGATCAGCGGGCCCCATGCCAGGCCGAAGAGCTCGAGGAATACCGTGAAGAGGAGGCCCGCGAGCAGCGCCCGCCACGCCCACGAGAGGAGCGGCCGGCGGCCCAGCAGCTCCCAGATTCCCGGCCCGTTCCGGAGCTGCTCTTGGGCCGGGAAGAGCCAGGCGATAAGCCAGCTCACAATCAGAGCCGGGACGATGAGGAAGACCGCGCCGATGATCAGCAGGGCGTGCGGGAACGACGAGATAAAGTACGCCTCCACGAGGTTGCTGAGGTTGTAGATCCAGTAGAGCGGCACCAGCAAGGCGATGACGCGCGTCCGCATCCGGTAGGGCAGCCGGCGAGCCAGCGGCAGCAGGACGAGCGCGAATCCGGCGCCGGTGACCAGGCCGAGCCCGACCCTCTGCACGGACGGCCGGCCCCCTGACCCGAGCCCCGATGCCAGGAACAGGAGAGAGTAGACGACGGCGACCACCAGGACGCGCCACCCGACGTCGAAGACCCGTGAACCTCCAGTCGTCCCTTCCCTCATCCTGTTCATACTCCTGAGTTGGTACCAACCAGTTATAACCGGAGGATAGCACCGCACCACCGGATCTCTCAACAGGCGAGGCGGGCGCAGGATTTCGGGTTGGGGTTCAGCGCGTCAGAGGTCCGCACGCCTGACCAGCTGGCCGACCTCGATCAGGTGGCCGTCGGGGTCGCGCATGTAACAGCGGATCTCGGCGCCACGGTCGATCGGCGGAGTCAGAAACTCCGCTCCGCGGCCGCTCCACTGCTCATACGCGAGACCGATGTCGGCGACACGGATATTGAGGAAGCTCGAGACGTGTTCGAGGTCCGAGGGCGGCTCGAGCGTCACGGTCGGCTTGTCGTCGGTAGGTCCTCCGGCGACGCTGATGGTGACCCAGCCGTTCGCAAGGGCGACGATCGAGAAGAACTCCCCCTCCACGACCGCCTCGCCTCCCAGCACCTCGGTGTAGAAGTGCCGCGAGCGGTTGACGTCCCTTGAGACGATGAAGTGGGTAATCACGAACCCCTCTGTAGGCGCAGGGAACTGCGGCATCTGCTTCCTCCTCAGTCTGGTAGTAGGCGCTCGGTCTTATGCCGACGGATCGAATGCACTAACACGCATCTCGTCATCGGGCTCGCCGGCTCGGATCTGCATCACAAGTCTCCAGACGACCAGGGCCAGCGTGACCCAGAGCAGGGGGGCGTAGAAGTCGAGGATGAGCCACGTGACGGCGTAGGCGGATTCGAGCGCTCGCTCGCGGATGCCTCCCAACGTCGCGTTGAGCAGGTCGATGGTGGACTCCACCACGAACACCCACACCACGGGGATCGCGGCTCGGGAGCCGCGGCGCAGCAGCCAGAGCGCACCCAGCGCGAGCGCGGCACCTGCCACGTCACCCCAGGCGATCTCACTGGCCAGGACGTCGGAAATCCGTAAGCCGAAGTGCTGGGCCGAGAAGATCTGCAGGGCCACGTAGCGGAACACGTGAACCCAGAGCGGCACGCTGACGGCGATCGCCAGCGGCTGCCGCCTCATCCACGGGCCCACGTACCAGACGGCGAGCACTGTGAACACCAGGAAGCTGATCGCCGTGGCGATCAGCCCGGCGGTGGTCAGGCTCACTCCGCCAACCACTGATAGGCGCGCTCGCGGGTCGAGAACCAGCCGGTCGGGAAGGTGGCTCCGCCCTCGAGGGCGGGAGTGGCGCCCGACTCGACCGTCCCTGGGGCGCCCTCCGGGACAAGGAAGGCGAACCTGCTGACGCCGGCGGAGTTGTATCGCGGGATGATGTGCTCGTCCCGCCACGCCAGCACCCCTTCGCCGAGCTGGTGATGGAACTCGGTGGCGTCGATGAACATGAACGGCTGCCGGAGGCGCTCGCCGGCACCGGCCAGCAGGTCGAGGGTCTCCTTGAACCCCTCATCGGTCATGTCTCGGGTGGTCGGAAGCCACCGCAGCTCCAGCGTGTGCCAGCGCTCGTGGTTGACGATCACTCCCCAGCCGTTCCGGGCCACTTCGACCGGCTCTACATTCATCGTCGACTCCTCCGTGTCGTGTGAGTACTGCTGTGGGACATCGTACACGAGAAGAGGATCTATTGCACTGATTTAGTGCTACTTGCTCATATAAGTGCCAATTGCCCGCCTTTGGTAGTCTCCCCGTAGCCTTATGGCGCCTCGTACCTACCATCGCCTTTGCCCGCTCTCGATGGCCCTCGAAGACTTCGGCGACAGGTGGACCCTGCACATCGTGTACGCGCTTCTCGGAGGACCGAAGCGATACGCGGACCTCAAGGCATTCCTGGCCGGCGCCGGCTCGAACGTGCTTGGCGACCGGCTGAGGCACCTGGCGGACGCTCAGATCGTCGGCCGCGTCGCGGGCGACCGGCCTGGAAGTGACGTCCGGTACCAGCTGACCGACCGCGGGCTCGCCCTCGCGCCGGTCGTCCAGGCACTGGTGCGCTGGGGAATGGCGTCGCTCACGCTCACGGCTCCGGCGAGCGGATCGGCTCCCGACAAGGAGGTGTTCGACCAGAGGTGGGCCATCCCCGACCCCGCGCTGGTCGCCGACGAGACCTACGAGTGGACGGTGGACGGAGTGCAGTTCGCGCTGGAGGTGTCAGGTCGCTCGGTGACCCGAACACGCGGACCCGCCGGCGACCCGGCCGTGCGGTTGATCACGACCAGTGCGGCATTCGACTCGGTCCTGGCGGGCGAGCGAACGCTGCAAGAAGCCACCACCGCCGGCGACGTCGAGCTGACGGGGTCTCCAGCCGCGATCAAGCGAATGTTCACAGCCATCGGCTTTCCGACCCACATGCTGGCGCAGATCCGACCTGACCGGCGGGCGTAACACGCGTGACACTCGGGTTTGCCCCACTTGCTCAAACGGGAGGAGAAGAGAGGTCGGCTGTCCCTGACTCACCTGCCAGCTCGCCGGTGTGCTGCACGACCGGACCTGTCTCGATCTCCGCGTCCGCCCGCCGGTACAGTGGCAGTCGCTCCAGGGGCACTGTCACACGGAGCCAGCGCCCACCGGGCTGCATCTCACCTGTCCACCAGTCCACCCAATCGGCTCCGGCCGGCAGGTAGACATCCGCGTGCACGGGCTCGGACGACTCGCTGAAAACCGGGCACACGAGAAGGTCTGGGCCCAGCATGTACTGGAGGTCGATGCGGCGGCAGCCAGGGTCATCTGGGAACTCGAGCAGCAGCGGGCGCAGTACCGGCAACCCCAGCTCAGACGACTGCCTTGCGACGCGCAGAAAGTATGGCAGCAGTCGATAGCGCAGCTCGACGAAGTCACGGAAGATCGCAAGCGCGCGTGGTCCGAAGTTCCACGGCTCGCGCGGGGACAGGCCGTGAGCGCGCGCCAGGGGTGACAGCAGCCCGAACTGAGCCCAGCGGACGTAGAGCTCGGGCGTGGGCGGCCTGCCATAGAAGCCGCCGATGTCATGACTCCAGAAACCCGGCGCGCTGAGACTGTAGGAGAGGCCGCCCCACAACGTCGAGACCATGCCCGCGAGCGACGTCTCGGGGTCGCCTCCCCACTGGGCCGGATACCGTTGGGAGCCCGCCCAACCACTCCGTCCCCAAACCAGGCCGTGCGGAGACGCCTCCCAGACCGTCCGGTTGTACCAGAGCGGATAGAGGTTCCGCCATGTACGTCCAGAGCGGCCGTCGGCCATCACCGCGTCCTCCGGGAGTCCTTCGCCGAAGTCCGTCTTCATGACTGCTACGCCCATCTCGAACAGGCTCGCGTGCTGGTCCTGCCACCACCTCCTGGCGGCCGGCCGCGAGAAGTCGACCAGGCCTCGTGGGCGCCCATCGGACCCCGTCTTGTCGGCAGCGGCCGCCGAATCGTCACCGCGCCGGACCAGAGAGCCCACCCGGGCCGCCTCCTCGTAAAGCGGCGAAGCCGAGTCTATGTAGGGCAGCTCCCACAACGAGACGCGGTAGCCCAGCCGGCTCAGTTCGCTGATCATGCCGGCGGGGTCCGGATACTTCCGCTCGCTCCAGACGAAGTCGCAGTTGAGGTGGTCGAGCTCGAGCCAGTCTGGATCGATGTGGAGGACGTCGCACGGGACGCGATGCTCGCGCATGCAGCGTGCAACCTCCATGACCTCATCGCGGGTGCGGTAGCGGCAGCGCGACATCCACAGGCCAAATGCCCAGGCCGGCGGCACCGGCGAACGTCCTGTGAGGTCCGCGTAGCGGCTGAGCCGGTGTTTGAGAGGGCCCCCGCCAATCACGAACATGTCCAGCGCCGGCTCTTCGACCTCGATGACCAGCAGCGTGGGGTCCGTGGCCCCCACGTCCGCGCGAACCACTGCGGGCGTATGGATGAAGACGGTGGCGTCGCCGGCATGGAAGACCGGCACGCCTTTGTACGTGTGGCCGGTCCCGGTGCCCAGGGCGTCCTCGTTGCGCAGCTCGAGCCGCTGCCCATTCTTGATCAGGCGGCCGTGCTGCTCCCCAAAGCCGAGCACGTCGACGCCGGGAGCGAGCTCGATGGATACCGACACCTGACCATCCCCGAAGGCAAGGGCGGGAGCCAGCGGGAAGCCGTGCACCTGTCGTCGCCCGCCGCCCGAGCGGAGGAGGTTCCGAAAGCGGAACGCAAATGGGTGCTCATCCACCTGGAACAGCGGCGAAGGGTCGGTCGACGCGAGCCCGGGATGCTCGATGAGCATCCCCAACCCACCGCCGTCGTCCGCCGGCATCGGGTCGGCCTCGGCCCACAGGCGGAGGCGGGCCACGTCAGGCGCCACCTCGGTTACCCGCAGCCGAGCTCGGTGGTGCTCGACAATCCCGCCAACGACCGGCGGCCGGTTGGGCACGTCTCCCTCCAGGCCCTGCTCCTCCGCCGGCTCCGCCGTAACCGCGCCAGGCCCCCACGGCAGCGGAGCGTAGGGGACCGCGTCGAGGAGCAGGTCCACCCCGTCTCTACCGACGACGCGGCGGACCAGGTTAGGCACGAGCGGCCGCACCCGCCTCGGTCGCCTGGAGCTTCTCCCAGTCCTTCGTGAAGAGCTGCACAGCTTCGTCGGTCAACGGGTGGCGCAAGAGCTGCTCGAGCACCGCGAAGGCCATGGTGCAGATGTGCGCCCCAGCCTTGAACGACTCGCTGACGTGGATCGGGTTTCGGAGCGCGGCACTGATGATCCTGGTGGGAACGTCGTGAACCATGAAGATCTCGGCGATGTCGCGTACCAGCCGAATTCCCTCCTGGCCCACGGCGTCGAGCCGGCCGACAAAGGGAGACACGTAGCCGGCGCCTGCCAGTGAGGCAGCCACTGCCTGGCCCGGCGAGAAGACCACGGTCGCGTTGATGGCGGTGCTGTGCCCGGCCTGCTCCTCGCGCGAGAAGACGCGCATCGCCCGCAGCCCGACCGGCGTGGTGGGCATCTTGACGACCACGTTGGGGTGCCAGGTCGCCATCTCGCGGGCCTGGGCAAGCATCCCCGCTGTGTCGGGCGCGGTGACCTCGGCCGAGACGGGAATGTCTGCAATGGCACAGATGTCCTGGATGGCCCGTCGGAAGTCTCGGTGGCCGGCTTTGTACATGTGGCTCGGGTTGGTGGTCACCCCGCGGAGCACGCCCAGCTCGTGGGCGGCGCGGATCTCATTCAGGTCAGCTGTATCCAGGTAGATCTGCATGCTCGCTCCTCTGGTTCAGGAGAAGACAGGAACGTCGTGCCGGCGCTTCTTGCGTGCTTCAAGGCGCTACTTCACCGCCCCGGCGGTCAGGCCGGTGATCAGCCGGCGCTGGAAGATGAGGATGATCAGCACCAGGGGAACCACGGCAAGCGCGGTCGCCGCGCTGATCGTGCCCCACGGGTACGTGAACTGCCCCTGGTAGAGCGCGATCCCAACCGGTATCGTCCGCATGGCGGCGTTTGGCTCGAACGTGAGTGCGAACAGAAACTCGTTCCAGTCGTAGACGAAGACGATGATGCCTGCGGTGATGAAGCCAGGCGCGCTGATCGGCACGATGACACGCCAGAACGCGCCAAGGCGCGAGGTGCCGTCGACCATCGCCGCCTCCTCCAGGTCACGCGGGATGTCGCGCAGATACGCGCTCAGCAGCCAGATCGCCATCGGCAACGTATGGAAGGTGTAGGGGATGATCAGCGCCCAGTATGTGTTCAGCAAAGCGAACTTGTTCATCACGTTGTAGAGCGGGATCAGCTGCGTGATAGGCGGAAAGAAGCTGGCCATGAGGATGCCGACCAGCACGTATTGCTTGCCCCGAAAGCGCAGGCGCGCGATGGCGTAGCCGGCGAGCCCCGCAAGCACCAGGCAGGCAAATGTCGCCGACAGCGAGCAGACCGTGCTGTTGAGGTAGTAGCGAGCGAAGGGCGCTTGCTGAAGAGCGAAGCGGTAGTTGTCGAGCGTCGGGGGGTGCGGCAAGTAGACGAGCGGCTGGGCGGTCAGGTCGGCAAGTGGCATAAACGAGCTGAGCAGGATCCAGGCCATGGGAAAGAGACTGAAGACGGCGAAGACGATCGCCATGAGGTAGAACGCCGTGCGGCCACCAACCCGTCCCGGTCGGAGCCCGGCGGCCGTCCTTCCCCGCACGCGCCCGGCGGCCAGCGGCGGTCTTAACGTCTCCTCACGCATAGGATTCCTCCCGGTAGAGCAGACGCGTGTAGGCGATTGCGAAGACGAAGATGACGATGAACAGCATCACCGCCACGGCGGACCCGAACCCGAAGTTGAGCGCCTCGCCGAAGCCCTGCTGGTAGATGTAGAGGGGCAGGTTCTGGGTCGCGTTGCTAGGGCCGCCGCCTGTCAGGCCGTAGATGATGTCGAACGCCTGCAGCGATTCGACAGTACGCAGAACGAGTACGACCATGATCGCCGCCCGCAAGAAGGGCAGCGTGATCGAGAAGAACTGACGAACCGGCCCGGCGCCGTCGACATCAGCGGCCTCGTACACGTCCTTGGGGATGCTCTGCAGGCCCGCCAGCAGCACCAGGGCAACGAACGAGTTCACCTTCCAGACGGCCACGATCAAGAGCGCGATCGTCGCCAGGGTCGGGGTACCCAGCCAGATGATCTGGTGCGGCAGGCCCAGGTGCTGCAGACTTCCGTTGAAGAACCCGAGCTGGTCGTTGTACATGAACCGCCACGTGACCGCGGTGATGACGGTCGGCATCGTCCACGGGAACAGCATCGCCGCGCGTACCAGGCCACGACCGCGGAACTCACGGTGCGCCGTCAGCGCCAGCACGAAGCCGACGACGAACTGGCCGGCGACCGCCAGCACTGTATAGAGGATCGAGAACTTGAACGCAGTCCAGAACGCCTCACGGTTGACCAGGCGCTGGAAATTGCGGAGTCCGCTGAAGTAGACGTTCTGAGGGTCCGTCAGGATGTAGTGCTGAAACGACCACAGGATGGTCTGGATCACGGGGTAGGCCGAGACCGCGACAAGCCCCAGCACCGCCGGGAGGATGAGCCAGAAGGCCAGGCGGGCCTCCGAGGCCTCCGGGCCCCTGGGCCGCCGCCTCGCCCCTACAACTGCTTCCACGACTGCCACGTGCGGCCTCAGCTGTTCTGCAAGTCGTCGACCGCCGCCTGCGC
>DATFWQ010000235.1:0-8648 GCA_035259145.1 Candidatus Dormiibacterota bacterium
GCAGGGATCGAGGCAGTCGCGGAGTTCCCGGGAGCGGGGTGCTTCCCAGTCGCCCACCATGCGAACCACCACGAACTGCTGCCGCCCAGAGTCCTCGTGCCATTCGTCGAGCAGGTCGGCGACCTGGGCGTGGAGGGACGAGTCATGGCGGGCCCACGGTTTCATCAGCCAGCCGTCAGCCTGGCCCAACCTCACGGCTCCTTGCAGCGCCTCGCTCGACACAAGGTCCAAGAAGCTGACGAGCATGGTCCGCTTCGCCAGCGGGTGCAAGGTGCGCGCACGGCTGAGGAACTCTGGCCCCGGCATGTCCGGCAGATTGAGGCCGGCGATAAC
The DNA here is from genome assembly GCA_035259145.1 of Candidatus Dormiibacterota bacterium. GTDB lineage: Bacteria > Chloroflexota > Dormibacteria > Dormibacterales > Dormibacteraceae > CF-161. Next base: position 334 of record DATFWQ010000235.1, read on the forward strand.
CAGCGCGACCGGCCGGCTGGCGGCGCTCAGCCGTTCGAGAATGCCGAGTCCGCTCTGCGCCCTCAGCATCGCGAGGACTTGGTACTCGCGTCCGAAGCCACACTGAAGCTCCCGGGTAAGGCCCGTGGCCACGCCCGGATCGGCGTCAACGACCAGGATGGTGGCGGAGCGCTCAGGTTCGGCCATCTGAGGCGGGTCAAGGACCCTCCGCCAGCATTGCACCACCTCCCCGGCGGTTCCCGAGTCGCTCGATCGCCGGATGGGGCCATCTGCCATTCACGAGTCGGCTCCCTCAACCGCGAAGTGATCCCGGAGCGGGATCAGCCCAGCCTGGGGGGCCGGCCGTGGGGAGGTCAGCGAGTGGGGGCAGCGGGTTCAGCCAGCTGGCCCCTCAGGGCTCACGACCGGACGCCACCGCCCGCATCGTCAGCGGTGCCGTCGCGCTGGATTGGCATTTCGACGCCCGGCATTGGCTCCGCCCTGTGCAGCTCCGTGGCGATCTTGCGGAACTTGGCCGGGTGGATCCGGCGCCCGTTGAGGGCGTGCGAGATGGTGGCGGGCGACACGTTGGCGCGGCGAGCCAGCTCTGCTCCCCTCAGCCCGTGCACCCGCATCTGGTGGCGCAGCTCGCCGGCGTTCACTGCCACGCTGTAGCGCTGGGTCGGCCGGACACTCGCGGCAAGGCTGTGCCGTCACTTTTCCAGCCAATGCTGGACGCGACTGGAACATCCGTGAGGGTCGTGCCCAGGCTGTGGAAGATGCCCGCGGTCGGTCGTATTCAGGGCTCGACGCTCGCGTCGAAGGACACGCGGCCGCCGGCGCTTCGCTCGGCGCGAGAATATCGAGCGAAAGCATGGAGTAAGAAAACCGCATGACTGCATTTCGCATTACCGTGCTCGGAGCGGGGAACATCGGCGGGACCCTTGGCCGGAAGTGGCTCGCCAAGGGCCACACGGTCGTCTTTGGCGTGCGAGATCCTCGCGGCGAGCGAGCCCAGGCTCTCAAGGCTGAGGTGGGCAGCACCGCCCAGGTCACGACGGTCGCCGACGCCCTGACAGCAGGCGACGTCGTTCTCTTCGCAATCCCCGGAAACGTGGTTGGGCCGACCGCCGCAGAGCACGGCGCCACGGTGGACGGTAAGGTCGTGATCGACGCCACGAACAATGTCGGCGCCACGACCTTCAACAGCATCGCCGCAATCCAGGCGGCGGCACCAAGCGCCCGCGTCTTCCGGGCGTTCAACACCTACGGCTGGGAGAACTTCGCGGATCCGGTGTATGACGGCGTGCCGGGAGACCTCTTCTACGCTGGCCCGGACGGTGAGGCACAGACCATCGTCGAGCAGCTGATCCAAGACATAGGCCTCCGGCCGGTTCGTGTCGGTGGCGGCGACCAGGTTGGACTGGTTGACGATCTGTTGCGCCTGTGGTTCACACTGGCGTCGGGCGGCCGCGGCCGCAACATGGCGTTCAAGTTGCTGAGCCGCTGAACGACGTGCGATTGTCAGCGCCGACCCCAGATGACCTGAGCTCGTGCGATTTACTTGTGGCCAAAGCCGACGTCGCAAGGTTTACCCCACACGTCGTCGGAGACGGCGCAGTCGGTCTCTGTGCGGTGATCGCAGCCCGCCGCCTGGGAGCCGCGAGGATCATCGCCCTCAGCCGGAACCCAAAGCGCCAGCAGCTGGCGCGGTCGTCGGTTCGACTGACATCCTCGTCGAGCGCGGCGACGCGGCGGTTGAGTCGGTCAAGGAAATGACGAATGGAGTCGGCGTCGATGCCGCCCTCGAATGCGTCGGGACTGGCCAGTCGCTCCAGACCGCGATGGGCATCGCACGACCCGGTTCAATGGTGTGCGCCATCGGAGCGCCCCATGCCATCGACTTCCCGATCATGGACACCGTCGTCTACCACAACATCGGTTTGCGTGGCGGCCTCGCCCCGGCGCGCACTTACATCCCCGAGCTGCTCGACGACGTCCTCGAGGCACGCATCAACCCGGGGAGGGTCTTCGACTTCGAGGCCAACCTCGATGGAATCGTCGAAGCGTATGCCGCCACGGACGAGCGTCGTGCGATCAAGTCACTGGTCCGCATCGCGGCGGCCTGACCGTGCCGGTCCGCTCGATGGTTGACGAGACACGCTGATGACCCAGGGGACCAGGAACGAGCTAACCAGGATCGGATCAGCAGATGAGCGGGAAATCGCTGCGCTCCGACCCGACGGCACCCTGCGCCATCCGGTGACGATCTAGGTGGTCCCGCACGGCGACGACCTCTACGTCCGCTCCGTCAACGGGCGTGGTGCCGCCTGGTTCCGTGGCACGCAGGCTAGGCACCAGGGCCGGATCCCGACCGGCGGCGTCGAGGAAGATGTCGGCTTGTCGGCCGCATAGTGAGCCGGGCGGCGCGCTCCGCGACGCTCAAACTACTTCCCCGCTGATTCCCTGTGCAGCGCGAACTGGGAGACGGTGAGGGGGCCCAGCGGCGACTGCGTGATGTCGCACGCGTCGAGGCCCTCAGTGATGGCGTCTTCGCCCTCGCGGTCACCCTGCTTGTGCTTGCCATCCGCCTCCCGAGGCCCTGGCGACGCTGACGCATCAGCCAGGCTTCAACACCTGCTGCTCGATCAGTGGCCGAGCTACGTGGCGTTCGCGCTCAGCTTTGGCCCACCTTGGAACATTAGCGTGACTCTTCGGCTAGTGCTCGCCGTGCTCTGATGTTGCTGAAATCCGTCAGCCGAACTGCACCATTCGGTCGCGTTTCGGAACCCCGCCGGCCCAGGATCTGCGGAAGAAACCTGTTGTGGGGAGCGTGGCTCGTCGGCGGCCTTGGCCCGTGGCCAGCAGAGTGACGGCAGCCACGAAAGCAATCCACGCTGCACCGAGTGCCCAACCGGCGAGGATATCGGTAAGCCAGTGTGCACCGAGGTAGAGCCGCGACGCCCCGACCACCAGTGTGATCACTGCCGCGCCCATCCACACGACGACTCCAACAACTGGAGATCCCCTGGTGGACAACACGATCGCCAGCATGCCGTAGAAGGCGACCGCCTGTGTCGCGTGGCCTGACGGAAAGGCGGCTCCACTGTATTCTCCGATCCACAGCGTCGACGGCGGACGCGGTCGCTCGACCGCCACCTTGACGATGTTGTATAGGCCAACGGCACCAGCAACCGCAGTGGCGAGCAAGACGGCAGAGCGCCAGTCGCGACCCCTCATAACCAGGACGGCCGCCGTCAGAACGAGCGCTGGGACGATGACGGCGGTCGACCCGAGCCAGGTCACTGACCTCATTGCGCCAGTGAGCCACGCGGTTCGAACCGCGACGATCCACTGCTCCGCACGCGGATCGAACAGAGCCGTCTCGTCGTGTCCGACGACGTCCTGGGTCAGTCCAGCCAATGCCCAGGCAGCAAGTGCGCCCCCACTGAGGGTGAACGTGAGCCAGAACCCCCGCGGAGTTGTCACGTCGAGGCGACGCCCGACCCACTCGACCTGCTTCGGGAACCGCCGTTGTACCCACATAAGCTGTGGCATTGCAGCCAGCCGTTCACCGAAGGTCTTTAGGCTTGCAGAGCGCTGGCCCAGACCCCGGAGAACTCGAGCCAACACGAGGCTCAGGACGACGAGCGCCAGCAGACCGAGTCCAGCTCGACTGGCGACCTGCTCGACTCGGGCATAGCTGGCGCCAGCCAGGTAGCCGAGGATTACGAACACGCTGCCCCAGAGAAGGCCGCCGGCCACGTTGTACGCCAGGAACGACGTGTAAGGCACCTTCGACAGCCCCGCCAGCCCCGGCACGAGAACCCGCAGCGCCGCAGTGAAGCGGCCGAAGAATACGGCCCTCCCCTTGCGTAGGCGCACGTACGCCTGCGCAGATCCGAGATGCTTATCAAGCTCGCCCCGGATGACCGGCAGCCGGCCAACCGTCCCGTAAAGGAGGTGGGTGCCCCAGCGCCGACCGATCAGATAGCCGATTGAGTCGCCGATGATCGCGCCTGAGACGGCCGCGACAATGACTGCCCAGAGCGGGACGATCCCCTGCGAGGCCGCCACGCCGCCGAGGATCACCGTGATCTCTCTGGGAAAGACGAACCCCACGAATGCCGAGGCTTCCAGCGCTTGGAACGCGAATACGAGGACTACCACAATCCAACCGGGCAGCAAAAGGATGTGCTCGGGGAAGCTTCCGATCACCCCGAGTCCGACACCCAGCACGTTCATGCTCAGCCTGACGAGCGAAGCGGAACCGAGCCCAAGCTCGCATCACGCCCATCAGTCTGCCCACCTTGCCCTCGACATCGCCCAGCCCGAGCGAATGCTCCTGCCCCGGAGCAAGACTGAGTTCCGCCGATCGGCCGCCCACCATCCAACTCGGACCTGAGGCGTCTCGGCGATCGCCTCCTCCCGCCAGTATTTAGTCGGACGCTGCCGAGGCAAGCTTGTCCACCTCGCCCCCGTAAATGGCCCCCGCCTGACCCCCTACGGGTGCTCCGTTACCACTGGATGCGAGGCCCCCAGGATTGAGCCAAGGACAAGAACGGGTGGTGACGGTCGAGACTTAACGTCATCGCAGCTGTTCCCGTTACCGCTTTCACTGTTTGCACTCGTCGTAAGGGCGGTTCAGCGGTTGCTGGCCTCGATACCCTGGCGCACCAGCGCGACGAACCTGTCGACAGCGACCTGGTCGGCGGCCTCCACCCGGGTACTTCGACCGTCGATGATTTCGTAGCGAACGTGCTCTTCCAGCTCGGGACCCAGGTTCTCCGTCACGCGGCCGATCGCGATGTCGCACACGACCACTGATCGCTCGCTCTCGAAGGTGCACACTGGCTCCCCCTCCCGTAGGCCTTCTCGCGGAGCCCGATCAGCCGGGCGGAGTTGCCGATGACGGGGATCGAGGAGAGCTCGTGAAGCAGGGCGCCGGTCACCGGCGTCAGGACACCGGGAATGGTCAGCCCGACCGCCACGGCGAGCACGCCCAGCGAGAAGACCAGGTTCTGCTTGATCGCCCCGATGGCCTGCGCATCGAGCGCTCTGCCTGCGCGAGCAGCCACGAACTCATCGAGCATCCCGCCGAGCAGGAGCAGCACCGCGACCACAGCCGCCGCTGAGTACTGATGACGACGAGGGCTGCGGCGGTCGCCATCCAGACCGGAATGTCGGCTGTGAAGTCGCCCTGGCGTATTCCTGGACCGCCGACCACCAGATGTAGATCGACCCCACAAGCGCCGCGGCCAGGTAGAACGGCGACGTGGACGGAGACGGCAACGGCACGCTCAGCAGCTAGCCTGGCGCATTAGTCTCACCTTCGAAAGTCAAGCCGTGGAGCAGGGAAATCCTTGCAATGCAAGGATCCTTGCGCTACATTAGCGCCGTGCCAATCAATGGGCTGGCGACGCAGCTTCGCAAGGGCGTCATCGAGTACTGCGTGCTGTCGCTGTTCAAGGAAGGTCCGCTCTACGGCGGCGAGGTGATCCAGGTGTTGCGCGGCAAGGGGCAGCTCCTCATCAGTGAAGGCACCATCTACCCGCTTCTCAGCCGGCTGCGGTCTGATGGCTTGGTCGAGACCGAGTGGCGCGACACATCGACAGGAGCCCCCCGGCGTTATTACCGGCTCACGCGTTCAGGGAAGAAGGCGGTTGCCGAGTTTCGCGACGAGTGGTTCCGGTTTCGTGATTCCGTCGACGACATTCTTCGCAACGGAGGCAAGCCCCGATGACTGCAGTCCATGCCACGAAGTTGGTCGACGAATACCTCCGACGACTCGAGATGGAGCTGATAGACCTGCCCGCCGAGAAGCGCCTGGAGATTCTTGACGAGATCCGAGGTCATATCGCCGAGGAGCGGACCGGCATGTCCAACGAATCGGATGCGGACGTTATGAATCTCCTGGATCGACTTGGCGACCCGACCGAGATCGCAGCCGAAGCCGGTGCCGGAGGCGAGCGGCGAGGCCGTCCCTCGGGGACCGCCCGTTTCGGGACACTAGAGGTTCTCGCCCTCGTGCTCATGGTCCTGGCGTGGCCGGCCGGAGTAGTACTTCTCTGGGTGTCGAAAGCATGGACAACTCGCGAGAAACTGCTGGGAACGCTGATACCGCCCGGCGGCTATCCAGGCGTCTTTCTTGTGATGTCGACGTTTCACTGGTTCGTGTCGATGTCAGAGTCGATGTCAGAAGCGGCGGCGAGCTGGGTTGAGACAGCGGTCAGAGCGGTGCTGTTCACAGTCAGCCTCTTGCTGGTCGTGGCTCCAATCGGCATGTGCATCTACCTGGCCACACGACTGAAGGCAGCGTCCCGGCTTGAAGCGTGAGGTGTTGAGCAGGAAAGCAAGAATCGCGGGGCTTCTGTACATCCTTGCTTCGGCGGTCGGCGTGCTTCGCCTCCTCTACATACCCAACGCGTTGTTCGTGTCTGGAAACGCAACCGCGACGGCGGCCAATATCGCGGCCCACGAGCTGCTCTTTCGCCTGGGCATTGTGAGCAGCCTGGCCGCTGCAGTCCTTTGGCTGTTCGTCCCTCTGGCTCTGTATCGGTTGCTCCATCGAGTTGACCAGAGGCTCGCCGTGTTGATGGTGATCCTCGGCAGCCTGATGCAGGTGCCTTTGTTTTTTGTCAACGCCGTGACCGACGCGGCTGCTCTGCTCCTGGTTCGGGGCGGTGGTTACCTGTCGGTCTTCGACGAGCAGCAGCGCGACGCCTTAGCCCGGCTCCTTCTCGACCTGTATCACGAGCTCAACCTCGCGAACCTGATCTTCGCCGGCCTGTGGCTCTTCCCATTCGGGCTGCTGGTGTACAGGTCGCGGTTCTTGCCCCGCTTCCTCGGCGTCTGGCTGATGATCGCCGGCTTTGGGTGGCTCGCCTTCAGCCTTACGGGTTTGCTGTTTCCGGCCTACGAGGACCGGGCGTTTTCCATAACTCAACCAGTTGCGCTTGGAGAGGTGGCCACGATGCTCTGGCTGGTGATCATGGGTGCCAGCGAGAAGCGCCTCGTTACGCAGACATCGTGACCTCGACTGAGACAGTTAGAGCATTCGATTCTCGAACTGACAGCTGCTATCTGACGCACAATCGGGCCGAGAGTTGCGGGGAGACTGGAAGATGCCCGCAGACGATGGTATTCAGCGCTAGCCTTCGTCCGGTCTTGGCGTGGATGATAAAAAGACCGGTGTCGAATCGTCTGGCACTTGCCCTGCTGCAGCGGCACCTGGTAGCCGATTCGGTCACGCCATCGGAGTGATGGCACTCCAACACCGACGTCCCGCGTGCCCCACCCGAGGCAGTTATGGGAGATCCCCGCTGGTGCCACGTGGTCCTTCCAGGGAGCATCCCAAACCCGGGCCCTGTTTGGGCTATCGGGTTCGACTCCCTCCTGGCCCACTCGTATTCGAACTTCAACCCTCGCAGGAACAGAACACGAACTCTTTGAGCTGATCGAAGTACCTGCCGCGAGCCCTGGGGGGAACGTGTCGTCTAGCTTCAGACACGCGAAGACTGCCGTGGCGCGGGCGGTGTCCTCGGCGGTTAGCCCCTTACTTATAGTTAGGGCGGCGTTGATCGCCGCCGCGGTGGTAGATGGCGCGCGCGAGGGAGCGCCCCAAGCGGTCCGGGTCGCCGATCGTTGGCACCTACGGCACAACCTGGGCGAGGCGGTCGAGCGGAGCGTCAACCGCCACCACGCTTGCCTCCGCGAACCCATCGAGGGCACGTCAATCGGCTGAAGATGCTCAAGCGCCAGATGTTCGGTCGGACCAACCTGGACCTGCTTCGCCGTCGTGTCCTTGCGACCATCTGATCGCGCAAGAGGCGAGTCCAGAGGGCCAACATCCGCCGGTGGGCGAGGCGATCCTGCTCAACGTCCTGTTCCTGCAGCTGACCGCTGTTCGTGTAGACGAGCTATCGCATGAAGGGGGCGTGGTGTGCATTCACGTCCGCACGTCCGAGTCCAGGCTGAAAAGGCGACGTGTCCGGGCTGCGGCAGCGCGTCCTCCCGAGTTGACGGCTGCTACGAGCGTCGGCTCGCCGACGCCCGGCTGCGTGCGCTGCATCTTCGCCGAGCAGCTGGCTGGCCTGCTGCTGCGCGTAGTCGGCGGAGCCCCAAGCTGTTCGGGTTGCTGACGGCCATCGCGTTTGCGCTGGCCGGTCGCCCCGGCGTTGTCGCGAGTGTAAAACGAGCGGCCAGGCCGGTCCGTGTGGCTCGCGAGCAGGCCCGGCTCTCCCCTCGATCAGTAACCGATGGGCTGGCGGAGCAGCAGGACGATGCTGCGGCCGGGAACGTGGTCGCCGCTGACGATCAGCACCTCATTGGCGGCG
>DATFWQ010000236.1:0-3073 GCA_035259145.1 Candidatus Dormiibacterota bacterium
TGCGCAGCCCGGGTCTCCGAACCCCGTCAGGTCCGGAAGGAAGCAGCGGTAAGGAGGCAGCTCGGGGGTGCCGCAGCCACCCTGGCTGGAGCCGGAAACCCGGTACCGCTGGGGGTGCCGCGATCGACGAAGGGTGCGCGGCCGCGCCCCGCTTGGTGCCCCGTTGCAATGACTTATCAGACTCTCTACCGCAAGTACCGCTCGCAGAGCTTCGGTGACCTGGTTGGTCAGGAGGCGACCTCGCGGGCGCTGCAAGGCGCCATCGCCACTGATCGCGTGGCACACGCCTACCTCTTCTCCGGTACGCGAGGCACTGGTAAGACGACGACCGCCCGTTTGCTGGCGAAGGCCATCAACTGCATGCGCCGCGGGCCGGGAACAGCAGAGCCCTGCAACGAGTGCGAGTCCTGCCTCCAGGTCCAGAACGGATCCGCGCTCGATCTCATCGAGATCGACGCTGCCTCCAACCGCGGCATCGACGAGATCCGCGATCTCCGGGAGAGGGTTAATCTGGCACCGGCACTCGGTCGAAAAAAGGTCTACATCATTGATGAGGCCCATATGCTGACCACGGAGGCGTTCAATGCCCTCCTCAAGACGCTCGAGGAGCCACCCGAGCACGTGGTGTTCGTGCTCTGCACCACCGACGCCAACAAGATCCCGCTGACCGTCCTGGGGCGGTGCCAGCAGTTCGTATTCCGCCGCTTCAGCGACGAGCAGATCGTTGGGCGGCTCGCCAAGGTGGCGAGCGGCGAAGGCATCGTGGTCGAGCCCTCCGCGCTGGCGCTGATCGCCAACGTCGCACAGGGGTCGATGCGAGATGCCATCGGTTTGCTGGACCAGCTGGTGCCGCTGGCCGACGGGCCGATATCGCTGGCGGCAGCCCGCGAGCTCCTGGGAATCGCTGATCCTGCTCAGCTGGACGGGCTGCTCGAGATGATCCTGACTGGCCGGGCGGCTGAAGCGCTCGATTCCCTGGGCCGGATCTACGAGGGTGGCGGAGAACTGCGGCAGGTCGTTCGCGGGCTCATGGAGCGGTGCCGAGACCAGCTGGTGTCAGCCATCGAAGCCAGGGACGAAAGGGCGCGTGACACGCTCTCGGCTGTGCTGGACTCGTTGCTACACCTGGACGGCGAGGTCCGCCGGCACGCGGAGCCTCGTTTCCTCGTCGAGGCCACAGTCGTCCGTCTGGCCGTCGAGACGCAGGCACTCCCACAGCGGTCGGAGCAGACTGCGTCCCGCCAGCCGGCACCGATCGTGACGTCCGCTCCAGTCCCACAGTCGGGACCTGTCGCGCATTCGCCTCCCGTCACACCGGTCGGGAGCGAGATCGGCGGTGGTCCCAGCGCGGAGGATGGGTGGCGCCGCATCCTGGAGTCACTCAACCCTCAGACCCGGGCTTACTTCCGGGCAGCGCGGGCCCAGCTTGACGGAGACCGCCTGGTGCTGACGTTCCCTTACAGCTTCCACCACAAACGAGCGGTCGAAACCGCCAGCCAGGTCGAACCCCTGGTCAGGTCATGGCTGGGCGCCTCAGCCCGGTTGGACCTGCAAATGCAGGAGTCGGCCCCGCCGGCCTCTCAGCCCACGGTCGCGCCCGCGCTCGCGCCTGAGGAAGATCCCGTGATCAAAGCCGCGGAGAGAAAGCTCGAGGCCAGGGTCGTGCGAGTCCGACCGTTGAAGGAGACTCCTTGATGCAGAACATGAAGATGCTCAAGCAGATGCAGCAGGTGCAGACCCGCATGGCCAAGGTGCAGGCCGAACTGGAGCGGGAGCAGGTAGAAGCCTCAGCGGGCGGCGGGGCCGTCAAGGCTGTCGTCAATGGCCAGCAGAGGGTTATCTCGCTCACCATCGATCCTGACGTCACCGGGGACATCGACATGCTCCAGGACCTTGTGGTGGCGGCCATGAACGAGGCGCTGGACCGCTCGCGTGAACTGGCCGCGACCCGGATGCAAGCAGTCGCAGCCGGATTGGGCCTGCCCCCCGGCTTGATGTAGAGGGACGGCGTTGACCCAGCTCCCGCCCGCCCTTGAGGAGCTGATCCAGGAGCTGTCGCGGCTGCCCAGCGTTGGGCCCAAAACGGCGCAGCGGCTTGCCTTCCACATCCTGCGCTCTGACCGGGCCCGCTCCGAGGCGCTGGCCAGTGCGATCGTCGAGGTCAAAACACGCATCGGCTACTGCGAGCGATGCTGGAACATCGCCGAAGGCGCGCTCTGCGCGATCTGTCTCTCAAGTCGCCGTGACGCCTCGCTGATCTGCGTGGTGGAGTCACCCCTTGACGTCCTCGCGATCGAGCGAACATCCGAGTACCAGGGCCTGTATCACGTGCTGAACGGCGTCATCTCGCCGATCGACGGCGTTGGCCCCGACGATATCCATGTGTCTGAGCTGGTGCAGCGCGTCCGGCAGGCCGAGGTGCGGGAGGTCATCATCGCGACGGACGCCGACATCGAGGGCGAGGCGACGGCCGTTTACCTGAGCAGAGCGCTGGGCCAGCTCGGGGTTTCAGTCACGCGTCCGGCTCACGGCCTCCCCGTCGGCGGGGATCTGGAGTACGCGGACGAGCTGACGCTGGCCCGCGCGCTCTCCGGCCGGCAGGCCTTCTGACCGGCGCGTTCGGCGTCACCTGCGCCGGTTTGTCCAAGCCTGTATGATTCACGCTCGTCGTCTGCTCCGAGCAACAGCTCGGGGTCGGCGTGGGTTCCCGCCACCAGGTTTCGTCCCTGGTTCCGCGGGGGAAGAATTGAATAGCTCCTGAGCGCCTTGCCGCAGGGCGCCGGGCGAAGTGAATGTCAACTTGCAGCATTGGCAAGGTGGCGTTACAATTGCGGCTGCGTCTTCACGCGAAGAGTCCGCGCGCCCCTGTGAGGGGACGGCGGGGGAAGCGTTCGACCCGGCCCCGCCGGCTGTCGTCACGATTCCCGGCTCGAGGTGCGGCTTTGGAGGCGCCCAGCACCTTGACAACTGAAGAGTGGGAAAGACTCTGTGAGTCACTTGAGACTCAGGGCTAGGTCCTTGGGTCCCATGTCTTTGGACGGAGAGTTTGATCCTGGCTCAGGGTTAACGCTGG